>NZKO01000063.1 GCA_002692535.1 Opitutia bacterium | reverse complement strand
CGGGAATAAGCGATCCTTCTCACGATTACGGATCCAAAGAGGAAGATAAAGTTGCTTGTTGGAAAGAGACGCAGCAAGGACACGATAACCAGCAACGGTATGGAAGTTTTCCGTTGGAGAAAGAGAGATAATCGGAGGGTTGGGAGAGCATTCCAAAAGTGTCGTTATGGAATCAGTCAAGTCTTTTGCAGGTAGGGAAATAACAGGGTGATGACCTGCCTGATCACACAACGCCAGAAAACGCGCCAGAGGCGCCTCTGCCGAAAAGCCAACTGAAGGGTGCCAGGCAATGGGCACACAATCAGGTTGTGCAAGTGGTAATTCGTCATCATTATTCCTATTATCTTCTACGATGATTAGAGGAATTGCACCTACTAAAGCTTGGGCAAGGGTTTGAAGGGCGGGGAATTCGGAAGTTGTATCAATGTGGACAATCAATCCTTCTACGGGTACATCTTTTGATTGAGTCTGTACACGAGCGATCTCCTGGATAATCGCAGCGGTGTCACTGATTGGAAGATGAGTGGACACAAAAACAGATGGTGGGTGTTTATCACTCACAGAAATCTTTGGTTGCCCAATTTTTAGCTCTGGACAGGACCGACGGGTGAAAGAGTAGGCATCAATATTTTCCTCAAATTCCGTAAATGGAGGGATTGGGAGCGACCACCATTCTTGAGCACGATTAGCTAAATCCTGAGCTACGGGAACCTCTGCGACCGGATCTTCCGTAAGGGAAACACGAATCGTGTCACCAAGACCATCAAGCAGGAGAGATCCAATACCTATTGCACTTTTGATGCGTGCATCTTCTCCGTCGCCAGCCTCGGTAACTCCAAGATGTAGGGGGTAATCCATTTTCTCTTCATTCATCATTGCAACCACCAATCGGTAAGCCTGAATCATGACCTTGGGGTTACTTGCCTTCATGGAAAGAATGATGTCATGATAGCCGTGATACTCAGAAATTCGGATGAATTCGAGAGCTGACTCTGCCATGCCGCGTGGGGTGTCGCCGAATCGATTCATAATTCGGTCGGATAGAGATCCGTGATTGGTACCAATCCTCATGGATCTTCCAAGTTCCTTACATCTGAGTACGAGGGGTGAGAATTCTTTGTGTAATCTTTCCAGTTCCTCTTCATACTGAGAATCTGAGTATTCACGAATCTGAAATTTTTTACGGTCTGCATAATTTCCTGGATTTACCCTTACCTTGTCGACATGCTTGGCCGCTTCCATGGCAGCGTCAGGTATGAAATGAATATCTGCGACAAGGGGAACATCCACTTTTGCCTTGCTAATCTCTTTTCTTATTTGACCAAGGGCTTCCGCAGCTCTTAAATTTGGTGCGGTAATACGGACGATCTCGCATCCTGCTTCAGCCAGTTCGATACTTTGGTTGACAGTCGCTTGAATATCTAGGGTATCGGTAGTCGTCATTGATTGAACTCGAACGGGGTTTGCTCCACCTACATCAATATTTCCGACAGAAACTACCCGTGATTTTCTTCGGCTGGACTGGAAGCGCGATGTGCAGTAGATCGCCGCCATACTCAAAAGCCTAAGGAAAGATTCTCTGAACGTCGAAGAAGGTGACGTAGAGCATAAAAGAGAACAGTAAAACAACAAACAACATTTGGGCTCGCTCGAGGAAGGCAATCGGTAGCGATTTTCCACGAATTTTTTCAATGGTGGCAAACATCATATGCCCTCCATCTAATACTGGTATAGGCAAAAGATTGAGTATAGCGAGATTTACATTAATGAAGACAACAAACCACAGAAGTTTTTTGAAGCCTATTTTGGCAAATATGCTGAGATGATTAACGATGCCTACGGGACCGCTCATATTACGCAGTTTGACATCGGATTGAGGACTAAGAAGACCCGTGAGGGTAAGATACATATCCTTAACCCTACGAAAAATAAGGGAGATGGGGTTTGGGTATGTGGTGATTGTCTTGAATTTTGGGGTAAAGCCTATCAATTTTCTGGTAGTAACAGAGCTTCCAACGGCGATTTCTTTTTTTACTGGAGTTAAGTCATAAGTTTTTTCCATTCCATTTTCTCCCCCTTTTCTGACTGTTAGGGCAACTGACTGGTTATCCTCGGTTTTCTCCAAATAATCAACAATCTGATAGAACGAATGAATGACTTGACCGTCCATGGCAGTAGGTTGATCACCTACCTCTAAGCCCATTTTCATAGCTGGCATGTCTGGCGTAAGGTCTCCAATGAAAAAGGTCTCTTTGGGTCCAATTCCAATAATTCTCATCTCTTCAGGACCAAAAATTTCAGGATAAATTTCCAATTCCATCTCTTGTCCCTTTCTTAATATTGTAAGATGGACGAGACGACTTCCCTGTGCGGTCTTACCTTTCCCGGTAACTATACGATTTTGAATGTCCATAAAGTTTTCGACATCGGAACCATCAACTTTCAGGATCTCGTCGCCGGGAGTTAAACCAGCTTTTTTTGCCGGGCCAGTTACTTCTTCGCCTTCTCCAATCAATGGGTTCCATCGCTCCACAGTATCTGCAATATATCCGACTTTTTTTGTCTGCTGTGAATCGGAAACATCATACCCGAAGAAATACAGAATGCAGGATAAAGCGAAAGCGAGAAGCATATTGAAAACTGCACCCATCACTGAAACAAGCATTTTGTCGGTGTAGGAAATTTTGGGCAAAGGCTTGGGTTCTGCAGAATTTTTTGTGTCATCAAAATCTTCGCTATCTTCTTCTTCATTGTCCATATCCTTCCATTTAAAACCTCTCTCTTCACTTTTAGAATAGGGATTTTTCTCAAGTTCTCTTTGTCCCTCAAGACGACCCATGTCCGCAAGTTGGGGCAAGGCAACATAACCGCCAAAGGGAATGGCAGAAAGACGGTATTCCACTCCGTTACGGGTCCAGCCAAAAAGTTTCGGACCAAATCCAATTGAAAAACGAAGAATGACCAATCCTCGCTGTCGGGCAGCTAGAAAGTGTCCAAGCTCATGAATGAATATCGTAAAACCTAGTGCGAAAAGTGCCACAAATATAAAAGCGAAATCGTAAAAGAGGCTCATGATATTTATCCGATTATTTCACCTGCAATACGGCGGGCTTCGGAGTCGAGTGAGAGTAATGCATGGAGGTCATCTGTGGGTTGATAGGCAAATTTTGACAAGGTCTTATCTATAATGTCAGAGATTTGCAGAAAGCCAATACGATTTGAGAGGAATGCACTGACTGCAATCTCATTGGCAGCATTAAAAACCAAAGGGGCAGATCCTCCTTGTTCCAAGCAATCTTTGGCAAGTCGTAGACAGGGAAATCTGCTTAAAGAAGGTGGACTGAAATTCAAATCTAATGTCTTGGAGAAATCTAATGAGGGATATACCCCTTTTGCTCTCTCTGGGAAAAGTAGGGCATGTTGGAGCGCAAAAGTCATGGATGGAGGGCTTAATTGTGCAAGGCAACATCCATCAATAAAGCGTACCAATGCATGAACTATACTTGAGGGATGGATGACAACTTCGAGTCTTGATGGAGGGAGGTTAAAGAGCCAACGAGCTTCGATTAGCTCGAGGCCTTTATTTGCCATAGTTGCGGAGTCGATGGTAACCTTATTTCCCATTGACCAATTGGGATGATTCAAAGCCTGTTCGATCGTAACATTTTTGAGCTCTTCCAAGGGTAGCTCACGAAAGGGTCCTCCAGATGCGGTAAGGATGATAGAATCGAGATCTGCGCTTTTTACACCTTGAATGCATTGAAAGACGGCATTGTGTTCGCTGTCGGCCGGAATTACCAAAGCACCGTTCTCTTTTGCCGTCCTCATGACCAAATCTCCTCCGAGGACAAGAGACTCTTTGTTTGCAAGGACGACATTTTTTCCTGCTTCAAGAGCGGATAGAGTGGGGGCTAGACCACTAGCTCCCACAATGGCAACGATAACTATGTCAGCATCTTCAAGCGCAGCAATTGCACTTAGTCCATCGGGGGACCGATCTAGGTTAGAGTGGGATGGCCATTCTTCGACACCGTGAGCATTTTCTGGCAAGTAGGCGTGAGGCACTTTAAATTCGTTGGCAATCTCTGCCAATTTTGGTGAATTGGAATGAGCAGAAACACCAAGTAGTTGTAAACGGTCGGCGTGCTTACGAATAACCTGTAAAGTACTTTTGCCGATGGAACCAGTCGCTCCTAAAAGAACAATCTTTTTAGGGCAGTTCACGCTTGTATGATCTGTAGAATAAAGTATCCGGTGGGGGCTGCCAAAATCAGGCTGTCGGTAAGGTCAAGTAATCCACCAATTCCAGGAATGGCACCACCAGAGTCTTTAATGCCGGCAAGGCGTTTGAGAACCGAAGCAATTAAATCTCCAATCACGGCAACCAAGGCAATAAGCAGTCCCCAAAGACCTCCATCAAGTGGTGAAAAGGAACAAGCTGAAAGATCAGTAAAGGAAGGTGCATATTCCGAGATCAGCCATGGAATAAGAGCACCCACTCCAGCGGATGCAAGAAAACCGCCAAGCAGTCCCTCAATAGTTTTGCCTGGGCTAATCGAAGGGGCCATCTTTGTGCGACCAATGGCTTTTCCCACCAAAAGAGCACCCATGTCACTAAATTTGGCAACAATCACGATCCATAGACAGAAAAACAGACCAAAACTTACCCCAACCTCTTTTGTAATGGCAGGATCTGTATCCAAAATGCGTATAAAGTAATGGAGCAGGAATGGTACATAGAGGAGACCGAAGAAAGTGGGCATCAACCGTTTGACATACATTCCTCTTTGATCCTGAGGAAATAGTACACAGGCGGAACAGGTAAAGAGAGCACCGACTGCTAGCACATCAATTCCGTACTCTGGAAAGTAATAAGAAATCGGAATCATACACCCTCCGGTCAGCAACCCGGAGAGGCGGTTTGCTGCAAAGCCGAGTCGACCGAGGATGGTATAGATCTCAAAGAGAGTAAGTGTAGCACACAAGTTGAGTATCCACATAGCACCTATTTCGTCTGTTGCGTAGACGATACCCGCGATAGTGCTCCAAAGAAAAAGTGAAGAAAAGGTACGTATAATCATAGAGAATGGGAAAAAAGGACTTAGCTGGCTTGAATTGGCAGAATTTGCTCACTGGTCTTTCCGAATCTTCTTTCACGAGAAACATAATTTTTCAGAGCTTCCAAAAAAGCTGAGCGATCGAAGTCGGGCCAGTGAAGAGGGGATACAAATATCTCGGCATAGGCAGCCTGAAGAAGAAGGAAATTACTCAGTCTGAATTCGCCGGATGTACGAATAATAAGATCGGGATCAGGTAGGCCTTTTGTTTGTAAATGCTTTTCGAAATCTTCCCAATTAGGCTTTTGAGAATTAGGGCTGGTTTGTTGACTGTATGAATGAACGGCTTCCAAAACTTCCTGTCTGCTTCCATAATTCAAGGCAAGGGTAAGGTTCCAATCGGTATTCGCTTTAGTTTTTTCAATGGTCTGTTCGACCATTCGTTGTGCAAATTTCGGAAGTTCGGAAAGGTTTCCAATTGCCCGAAGCCTAATGCCATCCTTAATCATGGCATTCAGTTCACGCTTGAGAAATTCTTCGAGTAATTTCATTAGACCGAATTTTTCTTCTTCTGGGCGGTTTTGGTTTTCAGAGCTAAATGCGAAGAGTGTTATGTAGGGAATTCCTATCCTCTTTGCTGAATTAACTACGCTTCGAACGTTTTCTACCCCGTTCCGATGACCAAATAAGCGGGGCCTTTTACGGGACCGGGCCCAGCGCCCATTTCCGTCCATTATGATTCCGACATGTTTTGGGAGCTTGTTTTTTTCTTCTTCTGTAAATTTTTCTTCAACCACTTAATTTTATTTCAACGAGTTAAGGGCGAATTGACAACGAGGAAAGCAATCATTAATTGCATATCGTTATGTCGATTGCATTGTCAGGAGAAGAAATTGTTCATAAATTGGGTGAACTTAATGGGTGGATGTTTGAAAATGACTGTCTGAAGAAAAATTTTGAATTTTTAAATTACAGAGAAGCCATGTCCTTTTTACTTCAAATATCCTACGAAGCTGAAGAGATTAATCATCATCCGGAGATTTTTAACTGTTACAATCGTGTAAGCCTTTCTTTGAACACTCATGATGCAGGAGGAAAGGTAACTGAAAAAGATTTCTTTCTGGCCTCTGCGATTGATACCGTTAGCTAAGGGTAAATCACCCTTTTTTGTTTTTTCGAGGTTCACGAGGAGCACGAGACAAAGGGCGGGTGTCTTCGGGGACCTGATAAACTTTTCTCAGGCGGGTCAACTCTGTCTTCAAGTCAGAAGTAATTTTCTCATAGCCTTTTTTGCCGTATAGAGAATTCAGTTCATCTGGGTCTGTTTTGAGATCGTAAAGTTCCCATCCATCGAGCATGTAGAAATATATCAGTTTGTAGCGGTCAGTCCTTACTCCATAGTGACGGCGGACACTATGGGCACCTGGGTACTCATAGTACTGATAATAAAGAGATTTTCTCCAATTTTTTGGTTGTTTACCTTTGAGTAGAGGCACTATTGAGGCTCCTTGCATATCCTTGGGCGATTTAATTCCACAAATATCCAGAAACGTCTGAGCGTAGTCGAGATTCTGGACAAGATCAGCATTTTTACTGCCTGCTTTGGTAACACCAGGCCAGCGTACAATCAAAGGAGTGCGGAAAGACTCTTCGTACATCCAGCGTTTATCATACCAGCCATGTTCTCCGAGATACCAACCCTGATCAGAAGAGTAAATGACTACGGTATTCTTGGCCAGACCGGTTTCGTCAAGGTAGTCAAGCAATCGACCAATGTTTTCGTCTACAGAATCGATGCAACGCAGGTAATCTTTTACATATCTTTGGTATTTCCACTTGAATAAATCATCACCTTCAAGTTTGGCATTTTCGAAAGCTTCATTCTTTGGACCGTAAGCTGCGTTCCACTTTGCCTTTTGCTCACTAGTCAGATTACCGGGTGCTTTGAATTTTAAATCGCTAGCTGAGAGATGTCGATCTATTGTCATAGCCTGGGTCGAGGCTGGTTCTAAACGATTTTTATAGTCGTCTCTTAAGGTAGCAGGCTCTGGAATTTCGACATTATCATACTTAGTCAAATATTTGGGGCCCGGTTGCCAGTTTCTGTGAGGTGCTTTGTGCTGACTCATTACGAAAAAGGGTTTGTTCTTGTCTCTGCCGTTTTTAAGCCATTCAAGTGTGACATCAGTGATTACATCCGTAGTGTAGCCCGTAATCCTTTTAACTCCTTCTGCTGTATTCATCGGAGGATTGTAGTACGGACCCTGACCTTGCAAAACTTGCCAGAAGTCGAAACCAGTTGGATCGCTTTTCAAGTGCCACTTTCCAATCATTGCCGTTTGGTAGCCCTTATTTTGTAAAAGTTTNGGAAANGTNTGTTGCNCNCCNTCAAANCTTTGNCCNTTGGTNAGNTGNCCGTTNANATGNCTGTGTTTNCCNGTNAGAATNACNGCNCGACTNGGAGCACANATNGANTTNGTNACAAAGGCACGNTTNAANAGCATNCCNTCTTNNGCAATNCGATCAATNTTCGGGGTTTTATTCCGATTGGAACCATAAGCTGAAATGGCCTGATATGCGTGATCATCCGTAAAGATAAACAAAACATTAAGAGACTTTGCTNCCGATGAACTNATCAGCGTGATTCCAAAAATAAGAGATAGGAATAAANTGTTATACATTTCACTACACCAGCATATTCGGAATTCTCTTGGCAACGGGAAAATTAGCGGTCAAATGAGTTAATTAATGTTAAGATGCTTTAATAATAAAGTATGAATCTGGAAAACAATAGACCCTTCAGGGTTGTTTGGTCCTTGATGATCTCTCAGACCATTGGTGCCTTTAATGATAATGCGATGAAAGCCATGCTTCCGNTAATGGCAGCAGTTCAATTTGGTAAAGTGACAATGGATTCCGTAAACCAACAAGTCTCGATTCTTTTGATTCTTCCTTTTGTGATTTTTGCGCCTCTGGCAGGTTGGATTTGCGACCGTTTTTCAAAAAGGTTGGTTATCAGGTACACTCTTTTGGCTCAATTGGTGGGTCTTGGNATGCTTGGATTTGGGTTCTACCAGGAGAGCCTCAAATATGCACTCGCGGGTTTTTTCGTTTTGTCAGTACAGTCAGCATTTTTTTCACCTGCAAAGAAAGGAATTTTAAAAGAACTAGTTGGCAGTGAAAGACTAGGCAAGGCTGTTGGGTTGATGGAAATGCTAACCATGGTGGGTATTTTAGGAGGTGCGTTCTTGGGTGCTTATGCTTTTGACCAGTTAGTTGAAGAAAGGGGAGGATGGGAAGCGGGCTTCATAGTATGTACATTCATATCAATCCTCGCTTTTTTATCATGGATTATTTCTGCACCAATTCCTGATACTCAGTTTTCAGCCAAGAAACCCTTTAGATATTCTTTGATAGTCAGTCATTTCCATGATTTGGTATATCTTTTTAACANCAAAGGACTAAGGTATGCTTCCCTAGGAGATGCTTGGTTTTGGGCAGTTGGTGGTTTTTTCTATCTTGTGCTCGTAAAGTTGTCCGGTGAAGTTGTCTCTGGAAAAGTAGGAATGGGTACCTTATATGGATACTGGTTTCTATTATTGGGAATTGGCACAATGCTGGGAAGTTTGTGCGCTGCTTNTCTCAACCGTGGAAGAGTCGAAATCGGTCTTACTGTCATTGGCGGTCTTGGGATGCCGGTCGTTTTCATGGGTCTAGCGTTCCTTGATCCTTTAACTAATTATTTTGATTTCTTATGTCTTTGCTTAGGTATTTTTGGTGCCCTNTTCTTTGTTCCGCTTAATGGATATCTTCAGGATAANGCCGAGAAGAACGAGAGAGGACGTGTCTTGGCAGCATCGAATTTGCTTACACAGTTGTCTGGAATTCTCTTGGTTTTAATACACGCTCTCCTATCCAACATATTGAAGTTTTCTGCAAAAGAAGAACTTCTAATTATTTTCATTCCATCTTTGATCATAGGCATACTTACCATGAAATTCCTCTTTGAGGATTTTAATCGCGTCATATCCCTTATCCTGCAGAAAACATTTTACAAAAAAGACTCTCGTATCAACTAATATACATTTNCCGCAAAAAAGAACTAATTCATAAACGTGCATTGTATCTTTGAGCTGATAATGAACGATTGATCTTTGTCCTCCCGAAATAAGAATTNAGCGACACAAATTTGTCAGGGAAATCAGATTTTACTTACTTGTTACTGAACGAGTTATTGATCCATAAGGAACTTGAATTTTGGTNANAGTATTATGTTCNGAAATCTTATTGAAATTAAAGATTGAATTCCACCTTGTAGGTAANGTTAGATTTTTATCTTNCAAGATNTTAAAAGCTATTCATACATCTTAACTTTTAGCTGTTTGTGGAAAGTTGAATAGTGANCATCCAACCTTTTCCAAGACGATGGAAGTTCGAGGCTTTCCCTTTGCAAAAGCTTTTGATATTGTGAGAGACCTTATTTTGTAACTTACAAACAATGACAAAATTCCTTTCCGAATCGCCTGCATTTAATAATGTAATCCAGCAACTGCAGGGATCATCTGTGTTGGTTATTGGTCATCGCCGTCCTGATGGTGACTGCATTGGCTCTCAAGTTGCCATGACCCGAATTTTAAGAAACCTTGGAATTGATGCCACTGCCGTAAATAACGATCCTGTTCCACGCACATTGCAAAAGTTTATCGGTGATACGCCCTTTGTTGGACCAAGCGAAATTAAGGAACAAGATTACAGAGTAGTTACTNTAGATTGTGCTGATCATAGTAGGGTAGGTGATGATTTGAGAAACCGTTACCCNCAGGTTTTTCTCAATGTGGATCATCATGTTTCGAATACTAAATTTGCAGAGCATAATTTTGTTTTGTCAGATGCCTCTGCCACTGGAGAAATNTTAGCAAAATTCTTTTTCGATTCTGTTTATGATGTTGATAAAACATCCGCGGAAGGCCTCTATCTTGGAATTTGTACGGACACCGGACAGTTCTGTTATTCCGGAACAAATGCAGCTGTTTTTGAAATTTGCCGAAAACTTTGTGAGGCTGGTTGTAATCCGTCCAATGTTGCCCATGAGCTTTATGAAAGGGAAAAACCTGGCAGAATCCAACTTTTGCAAAAATTCCTAGCCAGTTTTAAAATGGAATTTGATGACCGGGTTTGCATTGGAAACATACGGGGTCAAAATTATGAGGAAACTGGAACCAAGCCTGAAGACGCAGAGAATTTTGTAGATTACGCAAGATCCCTTGAGGGAGTAGAAATAGGTGTTCTTTTGGAAGACAGGAAAGGAGCATTGAAGGGTAGTTTTCGGGCTAAAGATAAAAAGTATCGGGTAGATCTTCTAGCAAAAAAGTTTGAAGGAGGAGGTCATGCCTGTGCAGCNGGATTCAATGTGAATGTTCCTTTCGAAGAATTTTACCCTAATTTAGTTGAGAAGATAGGAGAACATTTGGAAGTGGTAAAAAGCGGAGGCTTTTAAATGGGATTGCATGATCCAACATTAGAAGGGATTCTCCTGGTAGATAAACCTTCAGGAATTACTTCACATGATATTGTTGATCGTCTGCGACNTAAGTTGAAAATGAAGAGAATCGGGCATGCGGGTACANTNGANCCACTCGCAACCGGTCTCATGATCATGCTAATTGGGAAAGCAACCAAGGTCTCGCANTTTCTTATCAGCTTGGATAAGGCTTATGAGGGCACTTTTGAACTTGGCGTAGAGACTGATAGTCAGGATTCGGAAGGCCAAGTCGTCGAGCAAAAGAAAATACCCCAAGATCTTAGCGAAGATATGATTCGCAACGAAATGAATCAATTTTTGGGAGATCAGTATCAGACGCCCCCGATGTTTTCTGCAAAGAAAATAGACGGAGTTCCCCTATACAAAATGGCAAGAAAGGGAAAAACTGTTGAGAGAGAGCCTCGGGTGATAAGAATTAATGAACTTAGCCTCAAGAAATGGTCTTCTCCTCAAGGTGAATTTTACATGGATTGCAGTAAAGGCACATATGTTAGAACGGTTTTTCATGATTTGGGGCAGAATCTTGGCTGCGGTGGACATCTTACTTCATTACGAAGAACCAAGATTAATAATTTTTCGATTGAAGGTGTAAATACTCTTGATGAGATAGAAAAAATGGGTACTNGAGAATTTCAATCGTTGCTTATTCCGGTGCACGAAGCCGTACCGGCACATGTCTTTTAATTTATGGGGGTTTTTTCCTCGATCGAGCAATTTGGTAGCAGGTTTAAGGAGCCTGTAAACTTAGCGCTTGGAATGTTTGACGGAGTACACATTGGTCATCAGCAAGTTTTAAAAGCATCTCAAAATCATGCCCGTAAAATAAATGGAATCTCCGTTGCTTTTACCTTCCCATTGCATCCTGCCACTTTTTTAAGGCCCGAAAACGCACCACCATTACTGATGAATGCAGAGCAAAAGGCGAAAATGCTTCATGCATATGGAATGGATCATGTAATTTTTAGAAGTTTTGATCATGAGCTTTCTCAGGTAGAATCAGATGATTTTGTGGTTTTTATCAAGGAACGAATACCTTCGATTGCAGGATTTAGCGTTGGGGAAAATTTCAGGTTTGGGAAAGACCGTAGNGGCGACGCATCTCTTTTGAAGCATAATGGAGAAAAAATGGGGATTAGAGTAGAAGTGGTTGACTCNAAGAATATTGACGGAACGACGGTAAGCAGTTCCCGAATTCGCGAAGAATTAACGGTAGGTAATATAGAAAATGTTAATCATATGCTGGGAAGAAGTTACAATATTTATGGAGTTGTATCTTCAGGAAAGAAAATTGGACGCCAAATAGGGTTCCCTACAATGAATTTGGAATGGAATCCTGAAGCAGCTCCTGCTTTTGGTGTATATGTCGGTTGGGTAAAGCATTTGAATGAAAGCATCCAATTACCCGCAGTTGCAAACTATGGAATGCGACCAACAATGGAGAACGATGTNNNCTCCCCCAAGCTTGAGATACATGTCCTTAATGAGTTTGATGAAGAAAAATGGGGATATAATTTTGAAATTGAAATGGCCTTGGAATATTTTATCCGTCCTGAGAAAAAATTTGAGTCCGTTGAAGAGTTGAAGAATCAAATTGAGAAGGATAGAAATAAGGCAATCGAGTTACTACAGGATTTTTAATCCTTTATTTCTGGAGTTTAGGACACCAGCAACTTGTCCGGCCGCCGACTTCCTTACGTTTGAGTGGTNAATTTGTTTTTGGACANAAACCGCCGTCTTTCCAACGTACATGGAATAACCATCCTTTAGGAGGGTCACCACCATGCTTTCCAACTGAATTCATGGCACCTCGAACAACAAATTTGATCTGAGAAAACAATTGTGCACATTCAACTGATTTAATTTTTGATCCTANTCGGGCAGGATGAATTCTGGCACGCCACAGAACCTCGTCTGCCATCCAGTTTCCCATNCCTTGAAAATACCTTTGGTCNAGTAAGATTGCTTTGACAGGTCTTTNACCATGGCGAGAAAGGGCAGTTGATAAAACGGATGATTTGAATTGGGGGTCAAGCATCGATATTGGTAATCCACTCCACCAATGGGGGGGCTTCTTTCCGAGATGAAGACGCAGTCTTCCGAATTGACGTGGATCCCGAAAGACGAGGGCTTGTTTTAATTGAAAAAGAATCAACGCATCATGTTTGTGACTTTGATATGTTGTACTCTCAAGATGTAGGCTTCCAGTCATTCCAAGGTGTATGCCCAACCATTTGTCTCCACTGAATCTAAAAAGCATTTGTTTGCCATGAGTTGCTGAGCGGNAGAGTTTGGCTGNGGTCAATTCAGAAACGACATCCATTTGAGAAAGATCNCGATAAACCCGAGANGATGGGTTTGCGTAAACCTCTTTAATAAATTTTCCAATTCCTGTTTTCCACTTACCACAGGCATATGCAACTTCAGCAAGTTCAGGCATAAGAGTTAGGCGAAATGGATAGTAGTTCTTGGCGGATCAGGCAGTCTTTTTTTCGATCGGTCAGGATTTCAATAACTTCAATGCCGCTTGTGATAGGGTGACCGATTTTCTCTGTAATCGAATCCCATGATGTTTCCACCGAATGTTTGATTCCAAAGGAAGCACAAAGCTTGGATAGATCAAAGTTTTGAGGTGTTACAAAGCATTTTTCAAATTCTGGTTCATTCGAAATAGGGAGATGTTCGAAAATACCTCCACCATCATTGTTGATTACAAAGATAGTAAGACTACCCTTTAATTGTTTGGCAAAGAGAAGTGCATTGGAATCATGAAGAAAAGCAAGATCTCCAGTCAGCAAAAAACTCGGATTATCGGAACCGTGAGCTATGCCCATTGCGGTTCCCAAAGTGCCATCGATTCCATTGACTCCGCGATTACCAAAAAGTTTTCGGTTAGAGTTGTTTTTTTGTCCAAACCATTCTAGGTCCCGNATTGGCATACTATTGGCAACTAAAAAGTTGGACCGATCAGGCATATGAATGGACAGCAGATAGGCTAGTTTTCCTTCAAAAACGGAGCGTTCCTCAGCAAGGGCTTTTGAGATTTTCGCGTTAACTTTTTCTTCTGCCTTTTGCCAAAGGTCGAGCCATCCTTTTGCTGGTCTTGGCATATCAANCTCACACAAGTGATCAAAAGACATTTGAAAAGTAACGCTTTCCCCTGAAAGGGGATCCACTTTAATACCACGGGGTTCAATAACGACCCTTTTGGAAGATGTGTTTTCAATCCACTTTCGTAAGGTTTTGGAGGTAGGCAAAGGACCCAGTGANAAAATCAGATCGGGGTTTGCTTCTTGTGCAAATTTTTGATCACGTAAAAGATTTTCATATCTTAAGATCAAGTTTGATGCTCCGCTTTGTCGGGTTGAGCTTAGTGAATCACAAATAATTGGTATTTCAGCCACATCTAGCAAATNTTTGAGATGTCGCTTCCCTATGTGTTGTCCTGCAACAATCAGTGGGTGCTTGTAACGAGAGATTTCGCTAGAGATGANANTGGGCGAATCAGGGTAGGTAACTNGATAATCNGTTAAAAAGCTGAAATCTGTTACTTCATAGCTTGTTTCCGCTCTAGATGTTGGAAGGAAAGGTTCCCTGAATGGAAAATTGAGGTGAACCGGTCCGGGATTTATACCAANAGATTTTTGGTAAGATGACTTCAAAAAAGATATTAGTTGATTTTTATANTTTTCATTGAGTTGAGGAACTTCAAGCTGATGAAATTCTCGGACAAATTTTCCAAATAGGTACTTTTGATCAATCGTCTGACCTGCACCACAATCCTGCAATTCTGGAGGACGATCCGCTGAAAATAAAAGAAGCGGGACACCTGAATGAGATGCCTCGGTGATTGCTGGAAACCAATGAGTTAGAGCTGAACCGGAAGTGCAAATGAGACCCACAGGCCGATTTTCTCTCTTACTTTGCCCCAGTGCCATAAAGCCTGCAGTTCGTTCATCAAGAACGGGAACAAGATCTATTTCAGAAAATCTTTCGATGCCAACTATCAACGGAGTTGAGCGTGAGCCGGGTGAAAAAAATATTTTTCTCAGGCCAAGAAACGAAAGAGTTTGAGCGAAATACGCTCCAAATGCAAGATTGGCATTAGCTATTTCAATAGGGCTTTTTGTCACGACTCGGGAAGACTAGTACTTCCCGTAATTACTTCAAGCATAGCTTGCAATTTCCAGTCTGTTTCTTTTTTTTCCTGTTTGGCGATAGAACCTTCAACCAAGCCAGCACCTGCATAAAGAGTAAGTTTATTTGAAGCAATTTTTCCGCATCTTATGGGAACTACAAATTCTCCCCTCCCCCGATTATCAATCCAACCAGTGATTCCTGAATACCATCCTCGGGAAACCTTCTCAATCTTATTGACAAGCGGAAGTGCGACTTCTCTGGGAGTTCCTCCCATAGCTGGAGTAGGATGCAATGCAGATAAAACTTCAAAAGGATGAATGTCATTAACCGGGCTTACCCGTAAAGGGGTTTTTGCATGCTGTAGATTTGCCAGTCTTAGAAGCCTTGGTTTTCCCTCCTTGCAGTTGTTTATTCCGATGGAGGATAGACGTCTTACAATGCTTTGGATAACTAAGTTGTGCTCAAGAATCTCTTTTTCCCTACCTAAGAGTGTTTTTCCCCANAGTGCGTCTTTTCCTGCTGATACGCCTCTGGGTGCGGAACCGGCCAAAGCCTCGGTTTCAAAAGAATTTCCGGAAGTCCTTAAAAGTGTTTCAGGAGTAGCACCCACCATTAAGCCTCGGTTAGGTTGAGAGATGCAAAAAGTATGACAGTCAGAAAACTTTTCCCGCAATCCGTGTGCAATTGAGAAAGTTGGGAGCATTGAATCCGTNGGGAAGGTNAGTTGCCTAGATAAGACTATNTTGGAAAGGTTTTGTTTTTTTATCTCATCCAATGCCTTTATGACTCCCTCCTCGTAGTCATAATTTTCAGTAGGCTTACTTACTTTCACGGATTTTGGATCAAGTGCGTTGCTGCTGTCGTAACGCAAACCTCTAATTTTGGAGATGTGAGCTTCAAATTCACCTACAATATATTCAGTCGAAGATTGAGGCTGAATCTCAATATTTAATGTAAGAAAGTTGAAGCCTTCTTTTCTAACCACTTGCCATCTTGGCAGGAAGATTTCCAAGGGAGGAGGATTGTCTGGATTTACAGAATCATTTTCGAAAGTTGCGGTAAGAAAAAGGGTTGGCCCGGTGCCTGGTATTTTGTGATCTCCTGCAACCACAGTGTTATTCAATGTTAAGTCAGCCCATGCACGTGCTTCGTGAAAACGATTGACGCCTGAAAAGCGGGCTACGGTAAGATAGTCACCTGCTGCAATTGAAAATTCGTTGGCAGGTTTTTCCAAGTAACAAATAGGAGTGTCAACTTGGTGAATTTCTTCTAGAATTGCCAACGGGTCGGAATAATCCGTTTCAATTGTTACAGAAAGAAAATGCGATTGATGATGAGATTTCGCTCGTGTGATTAAACTTTCCACAAAGGGGGTAAGGTCAGTATGCTCATCACATGATGAAGGAGGAAGTACGGATACCGAANAGCTCATAATCTATCTGCTTGATTTGGAACTATCATCTTGCTCAGGAAATACTGGATCATATCCGCCAGGATGCATCGGGTTACATTTAGCAATTCGCGATATTGTTTTTGTAATAGCCTCTGTAACTGTAAGATTTCTGAAGCATTCGAGGCTGTATTCAGAACAAGTCGGATAGAATCTACATTGTGCGTAAGGACCAAGTAAGAACTTCTTAAGAGGGGAGAATAAACGATAGATTGAAATTAGCACAATGAATGGAAGACTAACGAATTTTGAAAAGAATCTGTTACTTGCACGAAACACAGCTTTTTTACTATTGCATTTTTTACACATTAGCAAAACTGTGACTCGATAATTTATTGTAAAAGATAAATCTAGTTGGTGGATGCGGTTATTCGGCTTTTAGGAAGTGACTTGGATTTTATTTCGCTTTCGATTTGATCAATACATTCTTGCAGTTCACAAATTCCATCAAGATCTGGATTGTTACGAGAGCGAATCGACACCTTTCCTTCCTGAGCTTCGCGTTTACCCAAAATAATCATATGAGGAATTTTGTCAGTCTCAGCCTTACGAATTTTAGCACCAAGCTTGGCAGCATGACGGTCGATGCCTGTGCGGATGCCAGCCTCCGTAAACTTTTTCGCACATTCATCTGCCTGGGAAACCAAGTCATCGTTCATGGGCAAAATGCGTACTTGTTCAGGGGCAAGCCAAGTAGGGAAATTACCGGCAAAATGTTCAATTAATAATCC
>NZKO01000062.1 GCA_002692535.1 Opitutia bacterium | reverse complement strand
GAAGCCTTTAAATTTTAGTTTTCCGTTGGTTAAAACAAAGATTCCGATGGTCCATATAGCAATCTCAACTCCTAAGTTGAAAAGAATGATATGCACCACTATTTCGCTTTCAAACAATGCCATAGCCACTGGAATTGCAATAAAGCCATAATTAAATATCCCGGAGCAAAATCGAAAAGTCTGAAGCTCTTTTCCACTGAGTCCGAAAATCATTGAAACAACCCAGGCAAGACAGAATCCTAGGACAATCGATAAGAAACCATACAATGGAAGAATCACAGTAGTACTGTCCAAAGATACGTCTGAATTGAGAATGTGGTGAATGATGAAGGACGGATATAAGATTCTTAAGGTAATCATACTCAAAGAGGTATCTGCCTCTGCCCGTAACCATTTCATCTTTCGTGCCATAGCACCTATGAAAAGAAGCAAAAGCGGCGGAAGTACCGCAAAAATAACACTCACAAACCCATCCATATACTTTTTAAATAGAAAATTTTCTCTTCTTCATCAATAGGAGATTTACAAATGAAACTTCCAACGCGAAAGAATTGGGAAATGCTCCCAAACCATTTTTGAACTACAAATGAAAAAAGGAGGTAAAATGGATTATCGATGCGATTCCATTTCACATTCAAAAGTTTTATGTGAAAAAATAGATAATTGAATATTTATTCGCTTAGTTTTTATATGCGAAATATACAAGTGATTCTGATATTTATCTTTTCTCCAATCATGATTTTAGGAGCATGTCCGGCAATGACAGGTTCCAAAAATTACAAAAAGGAATATTATTATGTGAATCAGGAAAGATTCGACAGTTTTGCACAGGCAAAAAACTTCATTCGAAGTTTAAAAAAACAAGAGGATGGGTGGAAAAAACTGGAAGTCAGTAAACAAAGTTCATACAGATACGCCACTTCTTGGATATACGAAAATAAGGAACACGGATATTTCTGTGTCTGCACTGATTGCCGTTTCTAAGAGAAGAAAAACACATCCACAAGAAAGGTTAACTACAACCCCCTAGCCTTCTCTTTTCGAAAGTGAAATGACACATTCACACCATATTCTTTCCTTTGTGCAAAAATCTGGTGATGCTCCCCATAGGTCGAGCATACCATATTGTTTATTTCAATTGATTCTTGACGAAAATGCCTGATTACCTCGGTTGATCCCAATAGTCATACTGCTTCACCAAAACTTCAGTTAATTTTACCTTCGTACCTCAGGAATTTGTTATATTTTAAAATCGGTATGCTTCTCAATTCGGTTGACCAATTTTTTTACCAAACAAAAAAGGCGGGATGTTGTCCCGCCTTTTTGTATGTTCCATATTTGCCCTGTATGTTCAAGGAGATATCGTCAGCATATTATCCTTGGATCAACTTTTTCTTACTTTTGCATGATTCTAAAGGCATTGTCCTTTTAGGTTGGATAATCAATCCTTCCAAATTAGGCATGGTTTCAAACATTCATAATAGTGCAAAGAGCTCATTCTAATATCATACCAAATGGTACACCATTGTTAATTTGTATTTTTGACTTAACACTACCGTTGTAATTCTTCCTGATTACTATTCCTGTATATGGACTAGTGGATCCAATTTCATACCACAGTCGGTCTGATCGAAATTCTAATTCATCTTCAAACTTTTGCTCTGTTTTATCTTCGGAATTTTTTTCCGAAACTATTGAATCTGATGTTTCATTCACAAGTGGTAGTTTCTTTTCCTCAAATGAAACTATTGAATCTAATGTTTCATTTTCAAGTGGTAGTTTCTTTTCCTCAAATTTATCTTGCTTGTTGGGAATGGCGGGCAAAACCGCGGTATGGATAAGCTCACTGATCTCAATTTGATCAGGCTCATTTTTTTCGTGGGTAAAGTTAGACTCTTTTTCAGAGATTAAATTCTCATCTATAATTACTGACTCTTCGTCATTATCGAAACTACTCCAAAAAAATATAATCAGAATAAATGATATCGAAAAAAATATTTTTAAAGTAACTTTCATTGCTATTACAGGCTTACTGAAGATTTGATTTCAAAACAATTCATAAGGAAATACAATTTTAAGTTTAGGATTCAGGTTTATTCATTATCAACGACACTTAAATTATGCCAAGAGATCATAATGGTGTTATTAAGCAGAAAAGTTCATCAATATACTTACCTTCCCTTGACCTTTGATCAGAGAAGCATTTGGATCATGGCATGACTAACCTGCTCGCTTTGTTTGTTATTCTGCTCATGGTTGGGTGCGGACAGGATATCCTGCATGAAGCCGCAGAAGCTGGTAATTTGGAGCTTATCGAAAAAGAGATTGCAGAAGGAGCCAATATTAATTCCCAGAACGGCAGAGATGGAGAAACACCCCTCCAGCGAGCCGCCACTAGAGGCCAAATCGAAGCTGCGGAGCTTTTGTTGAGCAAAGGGGCCGATGTGAATATTGGACGTAAGAAGGATGGTCAGACTGCACTTGATCTAGCTGAAGACAGGGGACATGAAGAGCTTGCTAAGCTTCTAAAAAAGAATGGCGGTAGATCGACATCATACAGATCAGGTTCGCCCGTCGACCTGCTGAAAGGCATTAAATGGAAATACGATGACAGCGGTAGGGACCTGGGCACTGCATGGCGGGAAGTGAGTTTCGATGATGCCGCTTGGGAAGTTGGTTACGCACCACTGGGGTATGGAGACGAGGACATAGCCACCGTCATCGAATTTGGTCCGAACGAGAAAAAGAAATATATCACCTCCTATTTCCGTGTCGAATTCGAGGTATCAAAAGATTACTTGGAGATGGATGCCTTGGTGAGTCTTCGTTGCGACGACGGAGCTATCATCTACCTGAACGGCATAGAGGTTATCCGCTACAATATGCCCGCCGGCGAGGTCAGCTACATGGAGCTTTCAGAGAAAATGATTTCCGGTCCGGAGGAAAATATATTTACGAACTACCCCATTGACTCCAAGGGCATACGAAAAGGACGAAATGTGCTTGCAGCTCAAGTGCACCAACGTGCCGGCATCAGCAGCGACCTCATCTTCGACCTCCGTTTTATGCTCATCGGCAGCAAATCCAATCAGCCGTCTGTTGAAACGCCTCAGGTCAAGTCTATCAAGGAACTTCTTAATGGAATCGATGCTTTGCTCAATGATATTGGACAAGAGACAAAGGAGGAACTTGTTGATGGCGAAGAAAAAACTGAAAACCTACCAAGTTACACCACCGTGGTTGACCCCGAAGCAATGGTTAGCGATGTTGCAAAAGCTTTTGCTGCGAAGAATTATTCGGCATTTAGAAGATTCACCTGCCTCGGCATGAAGAAGGATGATTTTAAGGAGTTTATGGTCAAGAATGNCAACCGCAAGGTGGTGCGANCCTGGGATCCCGTTGCAGATGACTTTCAAAAAGAGTTGGAAGGCGAGATGAGAAGAGCTTTTGTGGAAATTTTGGAGNAATCACTCAAGAAAGGATTCGACTGGAGCCAAGCCAAGGTCGTTGAATGTGAACGGGACGACGATGTTAAAGCCCTTCTCCGATCTGGTAAGGTCGAATTGTCCCTCCATCTCGATGATTGTTTTTTGACCCCTAAAGGATTTCTCACCTTTGACGCACCGCGGGCTATGATCCGCGAAGAGGTGCAGGACTAACCAGCTGACAACCCCAACCCTTGANCCTCACCCAAAGAGGTGCTTGGATCGACTAATGACGAAAAGAAAACTGCATAGAAGAAAGCTTGGGGCGTTGATAATTGCTGGATCTTCCTACTTTTCATATTCAGTTTACAATGATTTACAAAGGGGTTGGGTTTGGGTCGAAGGAGGAGTAAAGGCCAGCCCTGAGCAAGNTCCCATCTTTTATTATTTGCATGTTGGGTTTTATTTATTAACTTGCCCAATTTTCTTTGTTTTAGGANTTGTTTATCTTTTCTCCAACAAAGACTTAAAAAAAGGATTCAATGGAAAAAAGGGGGCAAATAAAAGACTAACCCTCGTCAGCCTCAGCCTCAGACTCAACAGTATTCTTATCTAGCCATTCCTCGATAGCCCGAACGGTTGCCNCGAATTGGGCATTTACGACGAATCATTCCTGAAACAAGAAGAGATAGAGGGTGAGGATNGTTGGCATCCATTAGCTGTGGAAACAAGGTACAAAAACCTATCCGCTTGATTCGGGGTGGAAAAGTTTTNGAGTGAGACTTTATGCTTGTGCCTTATATATATTTCAAAAAATTNAGGATTCTCCAAAACTACATTTTAAATCCAACTCCCCAATGATTGTGAATATGTTAATAAGAAAATGCACGCCCTCTTGACATCTGCCACCTTTACCATCTTAGTTGAGNTACTTGANAGTTTCACNACTATCAAGTCTGAGTAGGAAAAAGNGACTCACCATTGCTTCGAACTATTCTGACTTACCTTCGGGTAAGATTTGACAGTNAGTATTATATTTCTTTTCNCGAAAGTGAAATGATTTGGGTTTGGTGTCCCGGTCATTTTGTCAGCTAGTAAAATAGTTTTCATTATGACTATGGTACAAGTGTCATAAACTACAGATCACTTGGACCCTGTTAAGTAGACTGTAAAAGGTTTGCATGGCAAGGTCACACAAAACTCGCTCGCGAGGATTGTGTTTCACGTTATAAGTTAACTCTCAGCGAGCTTGCTCAAAAAGAGTGAAACGAATTTGGATTTCAGTCCGATGAAGTGTTATAACCTGAGTGAGTCTTTTGTAAGAGAGCCTTGGTTCGCCAAGGCTCTCACCCTTTATGGGCAACTAGTGTAAATTGATTTTGGTTCAATAGTGTCCGCATTTCATTTGATCCCACTCCTCATTCGTCTATAAAACCCTAAAGTTTCATTGCTTGATCACCGCTTGAAACAATCTTTAATTCACCGATTCCTATTGCTGAATTTGGATGGCAAAATGAAAATTGTTGAGCCAGTATTCAAAACTTCCGTTATTAACGCAAATCCGGTTAAATTCTTAATCTTCATCTAATTCGTACCTTCGTGGCTCGCGAGATGATCGTCCTTCAAGTTGCCCGCTTGGACGTACTGACGGTGCTGATCAATTGAGTAAGGGCCCTCGATCTTTCCAGCAAGTTGGACATAAACCTGCATTGGCGGATTTTAGAAGATGGGACGTAGTGAAGTCAACGGATGAGAATCTGGACAATAATGGATTAGGGGGGTAAGCGAGGGAATGAAAAGTTGAAGTGTAAATGATAATTCGGAATGGGCGATAAAATCAATCTTGTCCTGGTTGGCATAAGAGGGAAAGTTAGTTGATATGGATCCTATCATACTAAGAGGTTTATCAATTTTAACAGGACTTTTTTTCTTGGGTGTTAAATTTATTGCCTTCAAAAAAGGAGAGATATCATTAGGGATCGAACACATTACTGATTTCAAAAGAAAGGATAATCCAATCGGATTTTGCCTAACGGTGATGTTCTGGACTTTTTTGGCAGCAATGTCCTTTTATATCTCTTTTAAATTATGAACCGAGGCTTAAAGCCGATGCTGCAATTGGCGTGAGTCAGAACTTCCCCCTCCCTCTCAATTCCCCAACCTTGACCCTGGCACAAAGAGATACTAGGCAATTAGAATGGACTGTTCTCTTTTCGAATCATCTTATCCTAAACGTTCAATTATGAATCGAATAGTGGTAGAAGTTTGGATAAGCCCCTTTTAATTCAAAACAAACAAGCCATTCCTATATTTTGATCGCCAATTCTCGCTTCCGTCATCCTTGTATCGAACCCAGATACCATTTCCATTATCAATATTGGTATCGGGACATTTTTGACCGTTTGGTTTCCAAACACTTATAGAAACAATTCTACCATTCCTATACATTGATTCATCTTTTTTCTGACCATTCAGATACCATCGCTTGGCAGGACCACAAAGTTTGCCATGGGCAACCATTTGCTCAAGTTCAGGCTGTCCGTTTTTAAACCAACTTGCCCAAAGTCCATGGGCTTTACCATTTTTCATTTTTTTGTTTTGGCTGATGTTTCCGTTTTCCCACCAATAAATAAATTCACCATCCAAGCTACCATCTTTATATTGTTCCAAAAAACGGACCTTGCCATTTTTCCAGTAAGCCTTCCTCCAACCGGTAAAAGGCATAGTTTTCTTCGGTTCGAAAAAGATAAAAGAACCATCAGGCATTTCCCTTTCCTCAAGAATGATAACGGCTTCACTCAGCACTTCTTTCAGTTTAAATGCATCAGGCAGATTCCCTTCTTCAATACTTGTGTTTACAAAAATTACACTAAAACAATAAAGAGTTTGAAAAAAAACATTCACCTCCTCTACCAAACCAACCATAATGGATGAGTCAAGTCCGACAGATGAATTTTAAGTCAGTTACAAGTTTCTACACGTTTCAAACCTCTATGACACTCTTTTGAAATCAATCTGATAATTTCACAAAATAATTCTAATAAAAATTTCAATTACGGATAAACAGATTGGCTTTATAAGATCGTAGAGTAGAGAGATTAATTAGTTTAATCTCATAATAAGTCCCAACAAAACCTCGAATTGCCTTCATTCTATACCAATCGTCTCCTTATTTCATATTGCTTGATTATTCTGGTTGTAAATTTTTGTTCCTGTTCGGTCAAAAGTACAACTGAATCCAAAATCAAAAAAAGTGATATTCTAGCATCCTCGGTTTCAAATGTTGAATATCTTAAGCAATCCATTGAAGAAGCCGAAAATAGGTTGTCTCGAAACTTTAGACAAAAACAGGTGCTTTTTCTAAAATCAAAGCGTTACGAATCCCTATATCACAAAAGGGAAGATTTAAATGTGAGAGAACAGATATTACTTTTTTGGAAAGATAAAAAGATCACTGACAATCAGAAAAAGGAACTCCTGCAAAAATGTGACGACTTGGCTGACCTTTGGAGGAAGCAGAGAAAAAAACTTACCTTAAAGAGATTCCAACTTGGATTCCCGAATTGATGGCAAAACTCTGCGGGAATTTGTTGCGGATTCTATTGACGAAAAATTAGCCGATTGGTTTAGTTTATCAATGAGCATAATTCGATAGTGCGAACCGATAACCTGATCGAGGATCAGTGAAACACTACGACATTCATAACATTCTTTTTCAAAGAAAAGACAAATAAACTATTTTTTGGGTGCGGGATGCGTACGGATTTGAA
>NZKO01000061.1 GCA_002692535.1 Opitutia bacterium | reverse complement strand
AACCATCGACACTCGTACCATCATTGCTCCAGTAGGTGGTCGTGCCATCGGCATTGACGAGGGCAAACTTAAACAGTCCATTGCCGTCAAAGACTTCGCCATCGACGGCTACCTGACCCGCGTAATTCAGGACTGGCGGTACGGCTTGGGTGGATACAACAATCCCAAGCATCAGTAAAAGCATCTGCCCGATGTACTTCATGCTTTTTTATGATTGTACTATCGCGCTGATTTGTCAACGGATTGGTGAGGGGAGGAAAGAAGTTATGCTTTTGCCCTGTGATAAATGTTACAGCTATCAAAAGTATACTCGACATAAGTTTTAGAGTAAGATTACCATTTTGAATGGAAAAATTTCTTATCTTTGCTTTAGGAATAGTTATTTTTGCGGTGACTAAGTGGTATAGAGGTAGGGATAAACCGCTTGATCCTGATCTTTTTGATAGCCCCGAAAAGAGGGTGAGAAGAAGGAAGTTGTGGAAAGAGTTCTTTGATTACGAAACATAATGAAGGATTGGGGGGAGACTGATTAATTTCATTTGTTCTCCTCCGTAGTTTCCGAATCAATAGCTGTTTGTTTCATTTCAGCTAATTCCCAACGGACATCTTCGATGCTGACCGATGCCTTATGCTCGATCACGCTGTCAAGATTCCCCAAAAAGATGGGTAGACGGAAGAAGACCGCAAAAAAATCTTTGGTTTCCTCTCGGATTGGTGATGGGTTAAGAAAATGTGATGACCACCAACATCTCTTGTTTCAGCATCAATTTCGGTTTTGTTCTAAATTCTTCTGATCGCTTTCAATCACTAAAATATAACAGTAAGAATAAAACCTATGGTTTTGAAAAATTTTAGCTCGGGTAAAGTAACGAACTGAAAAAACTTTTTACAGCCTTTTAGGGATAACAATTTACCCCTGTAGGTGGAATATTTAATGGTGAGATATTTCATAAAAAAACAGTTTGTTCTAAAAAAACGACTCTGATTGTCCTTAAGATCACTTAACAAAGTAGTTAAGCCTGCTTTAAAAATAGTCATCATAATATCTTGTCAAAATTAAGGCTGTTAGACGATGGAGCGCAGATCCGATATTGTTGCCACTTGGATTGCTTGGCTAAAAGACTGTAAAAAATTTCTCCATAAAAATTGGAACTGGTGATCTTTAAAACAGTCAGAATCGTTATTCTAAGCGTGAAAAGCGAAATACAACTCAGCAAAGAGCTAGGCCTCAATCTAAACTTTATAAGAAATACAAGGAAGAAATCTTTAGCTAGGTCACTATGGACTAAGTCTCAAAACATGGTCTTCTACACTGAACAAGGTGAGCATTCCATTAGAAACGAACTGATGAAAAGGATCTTCGCAAAGGTGAAAACCAGAAAATGAAAACTGGGTACCAACAATGAAAAAAATAACAAAAGCTCCTATTTCTGGTGTTTAGCCCATCACAAAATAGTTCATAACACTGCCCGGCAATATTGACAGCACCATAAGCAAAATACCAAACACTTGCAGAAATTAGGACCTGCAAGTGAGGTAGTTTGCAACTTCATTACCGAAATCATCACCCACACTAAAACAAACCAATCGGCTTATTTTCCCTACTCCGCACTTCCTTCAAGTGAAACGATTGTAAGGTTAATGAACTGAAAAAAATTTTTCTGAAGTTACCTAAAACTAAATGAAAAAGTTGTTGGGTGCCTCCCATGAGTTTCTAAGATATCTCCCTTCGAGTGGGACGTGAAATGAATTTTTAAGCTTGGTTCTTTTGCCGAGAAGACCCAAAGCGTAAAACAACATTAGGCACTTTTGCTTTTCCGAAACCTTCATTTACTTATGTTTTTCCAACACCGAATCATTTTCTAATATAGCGCATTTATTTGAAGATTTCCAAAGAACTTGTTGTCTCTTTCATTCCTATTTCTTTACTCTTTTAATCCCGTTGTTCACTCCTTGAATCTTCTGCCAAAACATTTGAAATTAAATGCACTGAATAAAATCTTGATGAATTCCGTAAAAAAATCCTTTTTCGTTTTTCTCATTTTGGCATTTCTTTTCTCAAATTTTTCATTCGCAAGAAGCAAAAATCCTGACCCCGAAAGATTTTCCGGAAGTTTTCAAAAGTTCCTGCTGAATGACAAAGGAAAGACTCTCAAAAAGAAGGATTTGGTCCTTTTCACAGGCAGTTCCAGCATTCGGAGGTGGGAAAGCCTAAAATCNGATTTCCCTAAATTGAATCTACTTAATCGTGGTTTCGGAGGATCACACCTCTCTGACGTNCTTCATTACTACGAACAACTCTTCACCCGTTATCGGCCCAAAANAATAGTACTCTATTGTGGGGAAAATGATCTTTGGTCAGGCAAACCCGTTCAACAAGTGCTCAATGACTTTCATAATCTATGGGCAAAAATNAAGCGGGACTTCCCCTCAACTTCTCTCATCTATCTTTCGTGTAAACCATCACCAAAAAGGATATCGAAGTGGCACACCTATCAGTCTTTAAACTTAAGCATAAAAAATACTTGTCTGCGTGAAAATTCATTAAATTTTGTTGATCTTTCNCCAACCTTACTGAAACCAAATATGACTTTTCACCAAGGACTATGGGATCCTGACAATCTTCACCTNAATCCAGCTGGCTATNAAAGATGGAAAGCTTGGCTACATCCGATACTACATTCTATCAAGTGAAGGATTTATACCACCAATAACTTGGATAATTTCTTTTCTGATCTGTAGACAAATTGTTGAGCAGAATTGCTACGGCAATCATTATCAAAGCCNCCAAGGCAACCTACCAGCGTTGATAAAAAATATGCCTGAAGGCAATTCCAAGAGAAGGTTACCCCTCTGCANGCATCCGTTGCCAATATGAATTCAATTTAAGTTATTTCGATTTAAAGGAACATGGCTTTTACGCTAACTGCCGGGCTTAGTAATCGGAATTTTCGATAATTCCAAGGGAATCTGATCTTCGGGGTAAGTTGGAAAGCTCAGGGCAGCCAAGCTATGGAAAGGCGTACCAAAATCCGGAGCCNCTCCACTCCGGTCAACAATCACTGTTACCGCAACTGGTATGCCCCCTAGATCCCNAACAATTTTCAAAGCCTCTTGCACGCGACCTCCACGCGTAACGACATCCTCTGTGATCAGAACTTTTTCCCCATCTTTTATTTTGAACCCCCTTCTCAAGGCAAGGTTACCATCCTGTTTCTCCAAAAAAACGTACCGTTTGTCAGACTGCCTTGCGATTTCCTGACCGATAACCAAACCACCCATNGCAGGTGCGACCACAGTCTCAAAATCAAGCTCCGAAACTTTTTCAAGAGTCAATTCCGCCAACCGGGTAACCGCAGACATGTTCTGACATAACTGTGCGCACTGAAAGAAATATTCACTGTGCAATCCAGAACGCAGTACAAAATGCCCTTTTAGGAGGGCACCTGTTTTTTCAAAAAGAGAGAGCACTTCATCTTCGGCTGATTCCATCCACTTAAATGAAGAGATTAGCCTATAGTTGCCAAGCTAGAGTTATTCGCAAATTGCCAATCATAGATTTTTCATGGCTTCGAAGAGTTATTCTCCAGTTGTTGAAAATGGAGATTCATTTCCTTTATTCTTTTTGCCTGGTCTAAATCCCACTCTTCGATCTTCGCCTGATTTTGAAAATATTGGCGAATACCAAGACCAACAATAATCAATGCAAATACACAAAATAAAACGTTTGGTAAGGTTAACTTCTCCTTCATTTTTAGTAGAACATATCTTCAATAAACCGGGGGTTTCCAGTCTTTTGGCAACTTACCCTGTGGTCNGACTCCCATTGAACCTTTGGGAATGGGGTTATTTTTAGCCGTATGCAAAGGTAAATCATCAGGCAAATGCTTGATCCGCATATCCTTGTACTCAATGGTCATCGCGGGTCCAACATGCACCTGCATTGCCAGAACACCTTCCATGGTCCTCCCTTTTTCATCCAAATCAATGAGATCAGCGGTGGGATTTCCATTTATCCAATGACGGTGATGATTTGCCTCAACCAACACGCGATAGTCATGCCATTCCCCTGGAGTGAATTCTCTCAAAGGATAATTTCCTACGATCCATGACTGACCCTCTCCATCCACAATGACTTTTTCNCCGGTATGAGAAAGAATCCGTCTTCCTTTCTCTTCGTATAGCATGCCATTGTATTTGGGTATCTTGGCCACAACATCACACTGATAGCCTGTCACCACATCCAGCCCGAGATCAGGTCGGGAAGTTCCACGGTACTGGATGCCACTGTTTCCGCCCGATGATACCCGGACCTTGACCCGCAGGTCGAAGTTTCGGACGGTTGCCGCTTTCCATGTAATAAACCGATTCATTTTCAGGTTTCCGTCCGTTTTTCCAATAAGCACACCATCTTTCTTAGACCAAAACTTGGTATCACCTGACCAGTTACGAATACGATTTCCAGGAGCAATCAAATTGGCAAACCCATCCGAACCGGGACGATTCGCCACTTGAGCAACAGATTCAGGGTAAGGCACAGTGGAAAGAGAAAGCGGCCNTTTCATTGGTGCAAGTGGTCCTCCAAGTTCCTTAACCCGCAGATCGGTTAATTTTCTCATTTCCAAAAGGGTTTTCTCATATTTAGGTTTACCCGCCAGGTTCGTCAGTTCATCGGGGTCCTCATTTAAATCGTGCAAGAATTCGTAATTTTCCTCATCCACGTAACGAACATATTTGTAACGATCACTGCGCAAACCCTCGAAGGCTGGTATACGATGCCGAACCGCAAAATGTTCATGAAAGGTATATTCACGCCACGGAATTTCTTGGGTATCAGAAACCAAAGCATCAAAAGTTCTACCCTGATATCTTTCAGGAATATCAACTCCTGCCCAGGATAGAAAAGTTGAGGGGAGATCAAGGTTGAGTACGGATTCCCGNCGNACNTGGCCTCTTGCTTTTCCTTTTGCCCGAGGATCAAATACCACCATTGGCACACGGAGGGACTCCTCGTAATGTGACCATTTTCCCGCAAAACCGCGGTTGCCCATGTGGAAACCATTATCTGCAGTGTAGACGATAATGGTGTTGTTTGCCAAGCCTCTGGCTTCCAACGCTTTTACAAAACGACCAATTGCGTTATCTATGCCACTCACCATACGGAAATAGGCTCTCATATTAATGCGGTACCTTTCATCCGTATTCCATCTCCAGTAAAATCTTTCCCGATTGATCGTGGTCTTCAGAAAGTCAGGTTGGGAATCAAAGATTTTAGGGTCATTCAACTTGGGAGGGGAAATTTCGTCTTCTTCATACATACCATCCATCGCTCGGGGCCATGGGAAGTGNCCGATACCAGGTCGTCGGTCACCATCTTCGGCATGGCAGGCATTAAACCACATATTGAGAGCAAATGGTTTTCCNCTTGGNTGGTTCTCCAAAAACTCAATACCCCGATCAACAATCAATTCGGTCTCATGACGCAAACTTCCATCCTCTTGTTTTTTGTAAAATGGATTACGGCCAACCGGATGAAATTCATCAAAATGATCCTGAGCCTTCCATCCCTTGGGCATCTTCGCGTGCCACTTACCCGCAAATCCGGTTCGATAGCCTGCATCCCGCAAATAATCGGTGTACAATTTCTNCACGGCTTCCGGTTTTGCCAAATCATGATTTCCAGGCACACCGTAACTCCTCCCGATTAGTCCCGTAAGAATCGTGGTACGGCTTACCCAGCAAATCGATTGACTCACAAAAGCATTCGCGAAGAGGGTACCTTCATTGGCCAAACGGTCGATATTGGGCGTCTTAACCAGAGGGTGACCATAGCAACCAAGCACACTCGATGTCTGATCATCCGTAAAAAAGAAAACAATATTTGGTTTTTCAGCCGATAAAGGAATGCAGGTTNCGAGTAAAGTTAAGGGAAAATAGATAGATTTCATTTTGATTAAATCATNTATTACTAGAAGAAATTCTTATGCCGACAGAAAAATGNCCTATAACTTTTTGGAACTTTCAAGATCATCCTGATAATCTTTGGCCAATTCAAGAAGTACCTTCACCTGGTCTGGATGATCCTTTGCCCAATTCTTGGTTTCACCTGGATCTTCTTTAATATTTACAAGAAACAGCTTCCTGTCTTCTGCACTCATCTCCTTAATTCCTTGAGGCCTCACATTTTCACGAGCCCGAGCATAAAGTTTCCATTCGTCCTTACGCATTACCCACTGTCCATTTTTGTTTCCCAACTGCCAATAATATTGGCTATGTGCTGATCTCGCTTTGGCTGACTCCACCACTTTGGCCATCGACTTGCCATCCAGTTTGTGATCCTTGGGGAACTTGGTTTCAGTCCATTCCGCCAAAGTTGGCCACCAGTCGGTGCCTGTCACAAACTGGTTCCTTGTCTCACCCTTGGGAATTCCAGCTGGCCAGGAAACGACCGAAGGAACCTTGATTCCGCCCTCAAATAAATTGCCCTTATGTCCACGATAGGGTCCGGCACTGCCTCCTCCTCCAAAAGTACGTTCCTCCACACTATGCCCATGATCGGACTGGAAAATAAAGATGGTATTTTCACGCACACCCACATTTTCCAGATGATCAAGNACCCGTCCAATCAACTCGTCGGTCGTACTCATAAACGCCGCATATTTATCCCTCGGGTGAGGAAGGTCCTTAAACTTAAGCCTCCACTTATTGGTTGCCTGCAAAGGATAATGGGGCCAATTGATAGCCCAGTAGATGAAAAATGGCTGTTTCTTGTTTCNGGTTATGAATTGTTGGCATTCATCGACCATTAGATCACCAAAGTATTCTCCGTCCCTCCAAATCTCCTTTCCCTGCCTCCACAGATCATGCCGGTTAGGGCCCACCCAATAAAAGAAATGGCTGTAATTATCAATGCATCCCCCCATGTGCCCAAACGAATAATCGAACCCTTGTCCGTTTGGCATTGTATCGGGCGTGTAGCCAATATGCCACTTCCCAATGTGCGCAGTTGCATATCCATTATTTTTGAGAAGTTCCGCTATGGTAATTTCTGAACTGGGCATCCCTGGCTTCCCTTTTGATGAACTTACATTGGCAGGAACTCCTGCCCTTGCGGGAATTCTGCCAGTCAGCAATCCAGCCCGTGAAGCGGAGCAGATGGCAGATGGCGCATACATGTTTGTAAATCGAATGCCAGTCTCCGCAAGACGGTCAATCGTAGGCGTAAATAAATCATTGGAGCCATAACAACCCGCGTCCACGCTTCCTTGATCGTCTGTGTAGACCAAAATGACATTGGGCTTTTCTGCACCAGTTAAGATATTCAAGAAAACAACGAAAAGCGTAAGAAATGAAGGAAAAAAATAAATTCTCATTGGTTTGAGAATATTGATTACGATAAGCTTCGATCAATTAAATAGTAAAGATGTACGCTCATATTTCCAAAACACGAGTTGACCAAATCTGATCAACTCTGGTAATGCTAAGAATAACAATAACATACCTTCCAAACTTCCTTCAATCATGAGTTCAACACTTATCACACTTATCGTACTGGCCGTAATAGGTCTGATTATCATTTTCACAATCATTGGAATCTACAACAAGCTTGTTACTCTTAAAAACCGCTTTGAAAATGCTTTTTCTCAGATAGAGGTTCAACTTCAGAGAAGATACGATCTCATTCCAAATCTCATTGAAACCGTCAAGGGCTACATGGCCCATGAGAAAGAAACTTTGGAAGCGGTAATTCAGGCAAGAAACCAGGCTCAAAGCAGTCTCCAAGCTGCTTCTCAAAACCCCGGCGATGCCAGTGCGATAGCCGGATTGGCGGGAGCAGAAGGTTTGCTGGGTGGAGCACTNGGGCGTATATTTGCCCTTTCCGAAAGTTATCCCGACCTTAAAGCCAACCAAAACATGGCCAACCTACAGGAAGAACTGAGCAGCACGGAGAACAAGGTTGCCTTTTCCCGGCAGGCTTTCAATGACGCTGTCACTTCATACAACACCTACAAACAAACTTTTCCTCCAGTCATCGTCGCCGGTATGTTCGGTCATAGTCAGGACGCCACTCTCCTTGAATTTGAGAGTGAAAAGATTAAGGAAGCTCCCAAGGTTCAGTTTTAGTCCCATCTGGTAAAGCTCCCCTACTCCTCAAGGTGGATTTTTTTGCGGAACAGGATCAGGCCCGTAAACGGTCAAAATGGCTGATCCTTCTTTTTTGCATGGCCGTAATTGGAATTGCTCTAACTGCATTTTTTGTACTCAGCTATCTCACAGAACCCAGCTGGAATCTCTTCTGGGTAACGGGTGCAGGAACCTTGGGAGTAGTCGCGCTGGCGAGTCTTGGTAGGATTGCTTCCCTTTCCTCGGGCGGCTCCGTCGTGGCTGAATCTCTCGGCGGAAAGTTAATATGCCCNAATACCAATGATCCTCAGGAACGGAGGATACACAATATTGTGGAAGAAATGGCAATCGCATCGGGTACTCCCGTCCCTCCGATCTACTTGATGGAAGAAAAGGGAATCAATGCNTTTGCNGCAGGTTACTCTCCCAACGACGCAGTGGTTGGCATTACGCGTGGNTGTGCTGAAAAATTGAATCGCGAACAACTTCANGGNGTCGTGGCTCATGAATTTAGTCATATACTTAACGGAGATATGCGTTTGAACATCAAACTCACCGGACTGATATTTGGTATTGTCTGCCTATCCAGAATTGGTGAAGTACTGATGCGCTTCGCTGCTTTATCTGGTGGAGGAAGGAGAAGAAAAAAAGACGACGGCACGCTGGCAATTCTTGCACTCGGTGTTTTGCTTTTCGTNCTCGGTCTTATCGGAGGGTTCTTCGGCTCTTTGATTCGAGCAGCTGTGAGCAGACAACGTGAATTTCTTGCCGATGCATCCGCCGTACAGTTTACCCGTAACCCTGACGGAATCAGTGGAGCCCTCAAAAGAATTGGAGGCTTCTCTGTGGGTTCAAAATTGGAAACGGCAAGTGCCGGTGACTTCTCGCATATGTTTTTCGGATCAGCCCTAGGCAGCATTTTTGCCACGCATCCTCCGCTAGAAAAACGCATCAGGAAAATCGAACCCAATTGGGATTCATCTTTCCCTGAAACGGATCAGATATCCGAGAAAATCGATCTTTCGTCTGAACAAACCTCTGGCTTTGCCGGAGAATCCCCCCGCTTAACAGGAGCAGTGAAAGAATCCAGTTTGACACAGGCACTTGAAGGTCCAAGCCCCGAAAATATTGAGCAAGCACGATCGTTGCTTGCAAAAATCCCCGTACACCTGCTCGAATTCAGCCGTGAACCTTTTGAGGCAAGATGCGTTATTTTTTCCCTTCTATTGGATTCCTGCAATACCGACATTTATGATCGGCAAATTTCACTTATCCGCAGTCGCCTGGAAACAGATACAGACAAACTTACCGAAAAGATTCATTCCGATACTCTTTCCATCTCCTGTTTTGAAAAATTTGCCCTGATCGAGGAATGTGCTTCCGCACTGCATGAGCTTTCTCCTAACCAACTTCAGGAATTTTCTGAAGTGCTTAATGGACTGATCACGATGGACCAACAAATTGATCTCTTCGAATGGAGCATGGAAAAAGTAATTTTTCATAATCTCAATCTAAAGAAGAATCAGAACCTCCATGGATCTTTATCGATTAATCAAATCATTCCTGACTGCACCTGTTTTCTCAGTGCACTTGCTCATTATGGTGGCGAACGAGGTCAGGCAGAGGATTCCTTTTCCAAAGGAATCAATCGGCTAGGGACCAAAACACGTACTCCGCTTTTCAAAATTAAGGATTGCGGCATCTCTCAACTCGAAGAGGCTCTATTGAAACTACAGCGTCTCCGAGCATCCGAAAAGCGAAGATTTCTAACTGCCTGTATGGCAACTGCCGAGCATGATGGAACCATCTCCGAAATTGAATATCAGATACTGAGGGGACTGGCTTCCGCCATTTCATGCCCCCTTGGTCCCATCTTCAGCCAAAATCAATAAATTCATTTCTGACTCACAGTGAAATCCGGCATCCAACAGTTTGACCTTTCAGACAAAACCATTCTCCTCACGGGCGGTTCCAAAGGGTTGGGGAAATCAATGGCTGAAGGGCTGGCTTCAGCAGGCGCCAATCTTGCCCTCGTTAGTCGCAACCAGAAGGAAGTTTTGGCAATTTCAAATCAAATCACCGATACTTTCAAGATTAAGGCACTTGGATACGAGTGCGATGTTTCNCAGGAGGAACAGGTGGGAAATTTGATCAATCAAGTAAATCGGGATTTTGGAACCATCGACGTCCTCGTCAATAATGCCGGTATCAACATCAGAGGCCCGATCGGGCAACTTTCTTACCAAGATTTCAAAGAGGTTCAGAAAATCAATGTCGATTCTGTTTGGCTTTGCTGCAAAGCAGTTATTCCTCAAATGAAGGAAAATGGAAAAGGAAGAATCATTAATCTGTCCAGCGCACTCGGAATTGTTGGTACTCCAAACCGCACGCCCTATACTGCAAGCAAGGGTGCGGTAACCCAACTTACACGTTCCCTTTGTTCCGAACTGGCAGGCACAGGAATTACCATCAATGCGATCTGCCCTGGCCCCTTTCTGACTCCAATGAATGAGGAGATCGCCAATACTGAAGACGGAATGAAATTTATTGTAGGTGCCACCGCCTTGAAGAGATGGGGAGAACTCAACGAGATTCAGGGAGCAGCCATCTTTCTAGCATCTGATGCATCGAGCTACGTTACAGGATCAATGCTCTCAGTTGATGGTGGATGGACCGCTACCTGACATGAACTAGGTAATCTCCATTTCCTCATTTCCGTTTTCAGCAGACTCCATACAAGCCATCATGATCTTCTGCGTAAGCAAAGTAATCTTAGGCCATTGGGGATCAGGACTGCCACCAAGAACAAGTTCGGAAAAGTTGCGGAATAAATTGGATTCCTGTGCACTGGGATGACTGCTTGCATATTCTTCCACCTGATGAACCTGCTCTCGACGCTCCATTCGAAAATCACAAACATCACAGTCAAAAGCTGCGTTGGATGTTTGAAATTGCAGACGGTTTCCAAAATAAGGTAGAACAAAATCGTCGATCCGAAGATTACCTTTACTACCGCTAACATGGGCCCATTGCTGATGCTCCGTCAAAAACGAGCAGTAGAATGAAGCCGACACATCCTCAAAAAGTAATTGCCCAGAGAATTCAGTGGGGACAGGATGCGGACTGTCTGCCCTGCCCGAAGAATTCAATAATCGACCTGTCACTGATTTAGGAGTCGCATATTGCATGACCCAAAGGATAAAACGGATTGTATACCAACCCAAGTCCCCAAGACAGCCATGTGGCTCTAGATCACTGTGCATCCTGATGTTCTCAGTAAGAAAATCATCAGGGGCGCAAAAGCTAAACTGAGTATTGATCCGGCGTAACTTACCAATGGTTTCACCGTCATCAATAAATTGCCTGACTTTATTCAATCGTTCGCTGTGCATAAACATTACCCCATCCATAAACTGCACACCTGCCTGCTCACACGCCCGAATAATCTCTTCCACTTGGTCAACGTTGGTTCCACAGGGCTTTTCGCAAAGCAAATGCTTACCAGCATGTGCAACCTTCAATGCCCACTCCGGGCGCAATCCAGTTGGCAAAGGCAGATAAATTGCGTCCACATCTTCACGGGCAATCAGTTCATCGTAACTCCCCAAAGCTACGGGATCATTTGCATGGGGAACCCGGGCACTACACCGATCAATAAAATCTTGAGATTTATCAACATCCCGGCTGGCAACAGCTACCAACTCCGCGTTTTGCGCATTGTGAATGGATTGCCAATTCTTTTGAGCAATCCCTGCGGAACCAAGAATTCCCCAGCGGCATTTTCTTTCAGTCATGAAAAATTCTAATGCCCAAAATTCAATCCCGGGTCGAGTCCGAATATTTCAAAGAGCTTTTTAGATCGGTTGACTCGGGAGTCCGATTTCCCAATTCTTGCTTCCATGCAAATTTCCTTTTCAAAGATTATCGTTCTGTTTTCGCTTGTTTCCTTTGGTTCTTTTGGAGCTGAGAAGAATATCATTTTCTTTATCACGGACGATGAATCTCCTACCCTTGGATGTTATGGCGACCCAATCGCCAAGACACCTGCGATCGATACTCTGGCAAAAGACGGCACCGTCTTCCTTAACGCCTTTGCGACAACGGCAAGCTGCTCCGCCAGCCGTTCGGTGGTAATGAGCGGTCTGCACAACCATGCAAATGGGCAATATGGTCACCAACACTCCTTTCATAAATTTTCCAGCTACTTTAACGTTATCGGACTTTCCCTTCCCCGTAATCTTACCAAAGCCGGTTACCGAACCGGTCACATTGGCAAATATCACGTATCACCCGAAGAGGTCTTTCGTTTCGAAACTTATTTGAAGGGAAATCCACGAAACGCCGTTCAAATGGCGGAACAGGCAAGGGAATTTGTCACGGAGAAAAGCGATCAGCCCTTCTTTCTTTATTTTGCCACTTCCGATCCTCACCGTGGTGGTGGGAGGGACATGAATTCCAAAAGCAAACTCAAGCCCGACCTCTTTGGAAATAAGCCCAACCGAAAGTCTCATGATGGGATAAAGGAAGTTTTTTACGATCCGAAGAATGTCCCCATCCCCGCCTTTCTTCCTGACACTCCTGAAACGCGTGAAGAGCTGGCTCAATATTACCAGAGTGTCTCCAGGATCGATCAAGGAGTGGCTAGGTTGGTAGAAATTCTCAAGGAAGCGGATCTTTACGAGAAGACCATGTTTGTTTTCACATCTGATCATGGTATGGCTTTTGCCGGAGGCAAAACCACGGTTTATGAAGGTGGACTCAGAGTTCCTTTTGTCGTTCGCAACCCCTATGAGAAAAAAAGAGGTGTTCGTAGTACAGCACTTATCAGTCATATTGACATTACTCCCACTCTTCTCGATTTTGGTGGAGTCTTAGACTCCAAAAGTAACCGTCCCAAAAATTGGGAAGACCCAAACAAATCTTTTCCACTTCCTCGGACCAAAGGACCTAAGGATAATCGCGGAACATCCGGCAAGCTTTCAGCCTACCATGGAAAATCCTGGTTGTCCGTACTTGGTACAGCTGATGCAACTCATTGGGAAAGTATTTTCGCATCTCACACATTTCATGAAATTCAGATGTACTATCCAATGCGAGTATTTCGCGATATGGAATTTAAGCTAATCTGGAATATTGCCCATCCTCTTCCCTACCCTTTCGCATCCGATCTGTGGGCCGCAAGTAGTTTTCAGGCACAATATCAAAAATCCCTCTCCGCTCCCTACGGCAAGAAAACGGTGAGGCAGTACATTCATCGACCGGAGTTCGAATTTTTCAACATCGATCAAGATCCTGATGAATCAGATAACTTGGCAGGTAACCCTAAGTTTGCGACAAGGCTGGAAGAATACAAAAGAAAGTTAAAAGAGGCTCAAAAGAATTTTCAAGATCCATGGATCCTAAAATGGTCTTACGAGTAATCTCTCATTTAAGTCCCAAAACGGATTCCGCAGAGTCACTCCACTCAGCAAATTTGGATAAATCCTCCTTCCACTCTGGGTTTTTGAAACTTTTTCCAAAAGTGGGAATCATATCCAAGAGTTTTTCCCTAACCCGTTCTTGGTCAAAAAGGCCGGTAAAACACTTATGCGCAACTTCCAGAACGATATTCACACATACCGAGGCCCCAGGGGAGGCACCTAGAAGAGCTGCTATCGAACAGTCCTCACTGGTTACAACCTCCGTTCCGAAATGTACTATACCTGCATCTCCATCCTCTTTCTTAATGGCCTGTACGCGAATACCCGCATCGATTAATTTCCAATCCTCTGCCTTGGCGTCCGGGTAAAAATTACGGAGCTCTTTCAATCTTGTGTCCATGCTCTGCAGACCCTGCTGGATCAGGTACCCGACCAAAGGAAGGTTACTGATCCCCACCTTTACAAGTGTGAGCCAATTATGAAGTTTGATTGAGCCGGGAAGATCAAAGAAACTGCCACCACGATGAAGAAACTTGGTTGTCCATGCGGCATAGGGACCAAAAAGCAGTGCTTTTTTTCCTTCCAATACGCGACTATCCAAATGAGGAACGGCCATGGTCGGAGCAGCTCCAGGAGATAGCCCATACACCTTGGCATGATGCCTCTCGACAATTTCTTCCTTTTCACAAATTAGCCATTGTCCACCAATCGGGAAACCACCATATCCATGGATCTCATCAACACCTGCCTTTTGTAAAAGGGGCAGAGATCCTCCCCCCGCTCCAATAAAAACAAATTTTGCCCGTTTCACTCGGGTCGTTCCATCGACAAGGTTCTTAATCGTAACCTCCCAACCCTCATCCCCTCGATTAAGGTCGGTTACGGGAGTCTCCACGTGAAAAGAACATCCTTCCTGTTCGCCCAGCCAGTGAATCAATTTCCGGGACACTTCCCCAAAGTTTACATCCGTGCCAGCTTGCATGTAAGTCGCAGCCACAGGTTGATCCTCACGTCCTTCGATGAGCAAGGGTGCCCATTTGCGGATCTGTTCGGGATCCTCTGAGTATTGCATCGTTTCAAAAAAGGGATGATTGCTCATGCCCTTATATCGAGAGCGAAGAAAATCGACCTGCTCCTGCCCATAGACAAAACTGATATGAGGAACCTGATTGATGAATTCCGATGGCTTGTCAATCATCCCCTCACGCACTGCATAGGCCCAGAATTGCTTGGTCTGCTCAAACTCCTCAAAGATTTCAATCGCCTTATCCACTTTGATTTCACCATTTTCCCCACGGTCCGGAGTGTACGCCACCTCACAAATACCGGCATGACCAGTGCCGGCATTATTCCACCCGTTGGAACTCTCCTGCGAAAGTTCCTTGGTTACCTCATACAGTTCAATATTGAGACCAGGTTCAAGCTTCTTGAGCAATGCACCCAAATTCGCGGACATTACTCCGCTACCAATTAAGATAACATCTAGCTCTTCCATTACTTTTTTGAATTTTGTTCAAACAAGAAGCTAAGCAAATTGCCTGACTAAGATTCGCGAATGGTCTCTCCAATCCAGTTGATCACAGCCTCACTCATTGGTTCCAAACCGGCTTCGGAAAAAACATGATTGGCTCCTGGAATCTCAATGATTTTCTTCGGTTCATTCGCTAGAGCAAAAATTTCGCGTGAATCATCTATAGGCACCACATCGTCCGCATCTCCA
>NZKO01000060.1 GCA_002692535.1 Opitutia bacterium | reverse complement strand
TATTTGAATCTGAGCCGGACGGCTTAGCATTCCTAGAGGACTTCCTTTCGAACCGGGAATAAACATCCAGCATGCGAAACCCAACTTACTGATTACGCAGGATTCTTTGCTGGGAGGCTTCACTCAGCCCGCTCTTTGGAAGCCAATCCCGAATACTTTCAGGATTCTGCTTGTAGATTTTCTTTGCCACATGAACCGCAACCTTTTCTCTCCCCAAAGCATCCGTCATCAGTAGGGCTTGCTCGATGGCATCATAAGGGTCAAGCTCAGCCATTCGCATTGCGTAGGCAGCCCGAATCCCATCATTAGCACTTTCGGCGGGGCTTTGCTTGATCCAGGATGCGTTTTGCAGAAGCTGCTCTCTCGACATGTTCCCGACTATGCTCGCAGAAGCAGGACGCCAAAGATCGGTCTCCAATCCCTTGGCCCACTGAAAGGCTGCCTCAGGGTCTTTCCTTGCCCAGGCACCACCAAGCCTTTTGGCTAACTCCTTGTCATAGACCCGAGTGCCCTTCAAACTTTCAACCCAGGAAGACGCAGCCTGAGGATCCGACTCAACCCACCTCGAAGCCACCTCACCAACCACTTGTCCGTTTAGCTTCTTATTGCTCAGGTGAGACTCCAACCAGCTCGCAGCCAAACCGGGGTCCTTGGATGCAATCCTCTTTGCTGTTTCACTATACATCCACGGTTGGATGTGTTTACCTTCGGGATTACGGTTGATCCACTCAGCCAATGAGCTAGAATTTCTGGGAATCGCACGCTTTATTACCGAATTATAAGCTGACTGAATATAAGCCTGGTTTTGATCAAGCTGCCCCAACCAGTCTAGGGCTCCCTGAATGCCTCGTTGCTCGACCACTGACTCCCCAACTACATCGGTCATCCTTGCTCGTAATCTAGGTTCTTCAATGGAGGATACAAATTGATGAACTCCATCAAGATCGATTCTCCCCCATCCGCGAACCAAGCCGTGATAAAGTCCAGGGTCTACTTTTTCTCTGGACATAACGAAGTCATAAGCAGCCTGTGGATCGGTTGCGGTCCAACCGGACATAGCCCAAATATGCCCACCATCAACGCGGTGGGAATTTGGGTTATTCATTAGGTAATTAAGAGCCGAAGCTCCGTCGACTCTGGCCCATGCATGAAGGAAAAGACGGTAATTGTTATCGGTATGATAAGAGGATGGCATCTCCTCAAAGACACGGAGAGCATCGCCTGCATTTTCCGGAGTGAGTCGTGAAAGCATATCAGCTATAACTGCATTTCTGCCTACCAGATCGTCGCTTACCAAAGCGGGAGCCAGCACCTCGCGAATGCGCTCACCGGTTAGAGGCTCTTTGCCCACTCGCTCCAACTCCAATGGCAGAAAATTAAGTTCAATCGGTTGGGCATCCACTTCTCCGACAATCACCATATCCTGCACGCCTGNCCTTAGTTGCTCTCGACCATTACTCAGCTTTTCCAAAAGAGCATCCAATTCCTCATCCTGAATTTCCCGACGCAGACTATCTTCCAAAACCTTTTTTTGGATAGGATCGAACGGATCCCTCGAAAGAAAACCGAAGTAAAAGGACAAACTAATGGTCAATGCCCAAAGAGNGCTATAGGTTATTTTCCTATTCACTCGATAAGGCTAGGAAAAGATTAGGTCCAGAACAAGCAGGAAGAAACTGATCTCAANGGTATAAACTTAAATGCAGGATTGAATTTCCTAAAGAATACCGAATAGCTTAAACATTTCCCTGAACTTTCAGGTTTAATCAATTGCAAGCACAATCCAGAATGGCACCCCGACCGTGATGTACGGGCTCACACTCTTCACTGCCACGATCTATTTGCCTATGAGCGCATTNGTCAAGACTGAGAAAATCTAGTAGATGGCTCTGCCATCTTATGCCATTATCTGAAAAATCACTCCTTACAAAAATTTGGACAAGACAGAAGAATTCGCTCCCCCCTTAATCNGCTCAAAAGCGAAGCCNCTACCCCATCATTCTTGTCACGAACGAAAAAAAACAGGGAGACCCCACGAACAAGTGGTTCCTTTTGTCCGAAGACATCTCCCCCCCCACTTACTTATTATTAATAAGCCAGCGATGGAGAGAATCGAAGACTGGCAAATAAGGTTAAATGAATTCGNCGATTGGTCCGAGTGATGTCTGCGGTTATTTAGGGTGGCCCTCTGAGGCAAGACGAATTCCAAGTAAATCCATGGTTAATCAAAGGAGCAAAGAATCTCCTGTTTCCAGTACCCATTTCTTTAGAGTCCTCTGATCTACACCCAAGAGTCGTGCAGCCTCCCTGTAACTGCCGGCATTCTCGTAAGCCTTTTTTGCGTATATCTGGCTCCAACCATTTAAACTAACCTGTGTATTAGTGTAGATTTGATTAATATCGAATTCTATTTCACTACCCTGCCCCAAAGGAACAAATTCGTCACGTACAATAATATTTCGCACCGCCTGCTCCAACTCTCTAAAATTTCCAGGCCANGGATAATTTTTAGGGATAACCGATTGCAATCTATCAACAACTTTAGAGCTGAGTTCCTTTGCCCCTTCCGCCCCAAAAAGTTTGGAGCAAATATAATGGATTGAATTTTGAATCTCTTTCGGATTTGCAGAAAGAATATCCCTGAGTGCTATCGTATTTACCTGATCTCCGCATAGGCGATAAAAAAAATCTTCCCTTATTCGACCCTGACGCACTTCCTGACTTAAATCACGATGNGTCGCCGCTATAATTTTTCCCTGGTAAAAAGAATGGGCATCTCCGCCAATTGGCTGAAATTCACCAGACTGCAATATTCTAAGTAACTTCACCTGAATCGATTCCGGTACTTCACCAATTTCATCCAGAAAGACGGTACCATGCTGTCCTGCTGTTTTAAAAATACCGGCGTGGTCGCGCATTGCACCAGTAAAAGCGCCTTTGCGATGACCAAACAACTCGGATTCAATTAAAGTCTCCGTTAAAGCTGACAAATTAACAGGACAAAAGCTCTTATTGGGATTTGATGCAAATTGCCCACTTTTTGAATGATAGGGAATAAATCTAGATAAACCGATTGCTCGGGCAACAATTTCCTTCCCTGAACCCGTTGGACCAAGAATTAAGGTCGGAAAACGGCCAACGGATTCATGCATCCACTGTTGATAACTTAGCATGTCCTTAGTAAAGACACTTTCCCAAACCCTTACCCTCAGTGCCCTCATCGGGGCACTCCATCCTACTATCTCATTGAAAAGACAGAGAAAAGCTCTCCTTAACTGATAAAAGCAAGCCAAAAGGTGCTCTGGATCTTCCCACATAGCACTTCTAGCTCCAAAAACCAAAAGTCTTCTTCGTTCAATGCCAGTTTCTATTTTTTTAAATAGTTTTCGATTGGAAATTGAATCTGGTTCCGCGCATTCAATTATAGCATCCAAATCATCGATAATTTCGTGAAACAAAGAAAAAAATGCCAATGAAGCCATCTGTTCAGCTCTTAAAATCGAGCTACAATCACTAAACATCCCAGCTAGAAGAGATTTTTCTCCCTCACTAACCCAATGAAGNACTTGATTAAAATCTTTGGTAAACTTTGGGTTCCTGACTCTAGGATTTTCAGTCCACCCCATACGACTGATAATCTTACCTTCAATTTGATCCCTTTCGCCAGCAAAGGGATTTACAAAAGCAAGCGACTGTATGCTTTCCAACAAAAAGCTTAATTTTGATGCATCCATATTACAATTTATGTAACATTAGATAGCAATTTATGAAATTNAAAAATAAAAATNAAACTAACCATAAATCGACAAGTAATTCATTANCAATCACTTAGTGAAAAAGATAAAAAATGGCACGACTCTTGATAATTAAAGTTAAAATATTTATCAAATTAACACCTTCAAAAAATGAAAAACAGAACCATACAGGTAACACTTCTAATTTTATTATCCATTGCATTCATTGGCTGCCAGTCTCATTCGGTGCAAATAACCTCCGGAAAGGAATACTTATCGAACTACGCTGATTACGATGCGTTTGAAATGAACGCAAGCAATCTGAANGAGGAGGTTAGATTAATAGCAGATATTGAACCTTCCATTAAATTCCCCTCAAGGATCGGGTTGGTCAAACTTTTCAATGGCAGAATCACAAACTTATCACCCGAAGAAGTCGAGGCATGGGAAGATGCAAAAAGCACGATGGGTTCAAAATTTGGTGTTTTCATTCCGGTAAGCCCGTTAATTGCCGAAATGGTCTACACTCCCAGAAACACAAGTACTAAATCAAAAATCAAATCTTCTGAAATTTTTCGTAAAATTCGACTTGGTGCTGCTAGGCAGCACCTTGATCAAGTTCTCGTTTACGAAGTCTTTTCGGAAACAAAAACTACAAAACTCGCCTCTTCTGTTGCGAACTGGACAATTGTTGGAGGTTATTTCGTTCCATCCCGCGAAATAGAAACAACCGGTTTTGCCAATGCGCTTTTGATTGATGTACGAAATGGATACCCATATGGGACGGCTTCTGCCACGTTGAATGCCAGCGAATTCTCTGCAAGTCAGAACTATCGTGACAAATCTAGAAACTTGACTGACGTAAATCAGATAGCGACTGTTATTAAGCTTATTCCGGAAGTTCAGCTAATGATGGAAAAACTGATGAAAAACCCAAAACAGGCTTAAGGAATTAAATGAAGCAAGATCATAAAATTTAACAATATCAATCTTGTAAGGAAAATTTGAAGTGTTCTTCTCAAAACGAACCGGAAGTATTCTCAGTACTGCACTGCTCCTCTTATTTATGGGTTTTATTGAAGATAAGCACGCGTTCACAATCTTCCCGAACGACACAGATAAGGCGAAAGCTCATGAACCGAGGCAATCGGTCTTGGATATCGCCGTTCTAGGCAGGCAAAAAGGTAGCCAAGTTCTGGGTTCGACACGGTATTCAGATCACGGACATCACTCGGAATATTCCTATCGGTAAACCCAAGTGCGACAAAGCCAATCGGACGACCACCGGAAAAAGTTTTTGGATTGGCTAACCAAAATGAGATCAAAGTAGGACTGAAATAAAACCATTGAAATTACTTCCTTTCATTAACTTACTTAACTTCAAACTCCTGAAATCGATATGAAATTAAAAATTCTCATTCTCTCCCTGCTCCCTTATTGTTTAAATGCCGACAGTTTTTTGACCTTAAGAGTATCTGATCTTTCATTCATAAAAGGAGAAGAACCACCGGTGCGCATCGGTAACACGACGCCCTACGCCTTAAAATATTCGCAAGTCCTAAAGACTTACATTCCAAGCAACCTACCTTACTTTAGAACCGAAGACGCTGCTGAAGCCTTCATTTCATTTGGAAAACAGGGCGGAAGCCGAACTAGTTTTTCACTAGGCGATATGGTTCTTTGTTTTCAAAACCCTAAATCAAAAATTGAGGGTCAGCTCTTTCTTCACCAAAAATCAGAAGGTTGGAAACCATTTCCTTTCACTTTTGAGAAAAAGAATAATAAAAACCTCTCACCCGAGAAAAAGACTGAAGAGGAGTTCCTAAAGTACAGAATCATTAGATATAAATGGCTCCAGGAACTAGATGTTCCTGGTACAGCATGGTTTAGGCACCAAGTTACGAAGGACAGCATCAGACTAGCGCAAATTCGCAACGAACCGAAAACCGATACTCATAATCATGACAACCGCCCATTGATCAGACCCACTCGAAATACTGAACTTGAAAATAGTATGGATTTATTTTCCGGTGGACGGGCAATCAGTGAAAACCTCCAGCTTAATCGTGAACTACTCCTATCAAATAATGAACAAAATCGTACCATCCCTGTCTCATCGGTTACCGGAATCACAATCGATGAGATACCATGGAAGGATTGGATGAAAGATGAAAAACCAAAACTCGATTCAATTGCCTCAATTTTGCCCCATGACCAACACGCCATCATCTTCTCATCTTATTCAAGCATGCTGGAGGTAATGGAGGAAGCCACCGCACGAGGCACTCCATTGCTTCGCTTAAGTGAAGATCGAGCAGAAAGTGCACGTTCAAAAGAAAAATCCTCCCGCCAGCTCTGCCTGCCAGTTGACGAATTATCCCGTATTCTTGGACCAAAATTAATTTCATCCGTAGCGATTACCGGCAGCGATCCTTTTTTACGCACCGGAACATCCCTAACACTAATTTTTGAAGCCAAGCAAAAAGAAGGATTACTGGCGGCTCTTGCATTACGAAGGGTGCAAGCAAAGGAAAAATTTCCTCAATCCAAGACATTATCCGGAAAAATTCCAAAATCTACAAATCACAAGTATGAAGGGATCGCTTCTCCTGACCGAACAATCAGGAGTTTAGTCAGTTCATTCAATGAATTCGTCGTCGTAACCAATTCAATGGAACAGCTTACCCTTCTTGCGAGGGTGTTTGATAAAAAGGAGACAAATTTAGCCTCGCTTCAAGAGTACCACTTCTTTCGCCAGCGATACCACATAACTCCAGGCAACAAAGAAGATGCCTTCCTCATGATCACTGATGCGACCATCCGACGATGGTGTGGTCCAAAATGGCGAATTGGAGCCTCTAGACGAACGAGGGCTGCTGCCGCACTTGCTGAGCTCCAAGCACGCCATGAAAGTGGGGCCCCATTGAACGCAAAAGAATTTTCCGAACTGGGGAAAGTATCCCTAATTAAGGGCCAGGTACAGTGTTCCGAATTTGGAAACCTTTCATTCCTGAAACCAGTCAATGAGTTGAATATCACAAAAATAACTCCTGCTGAGAAAAAAGCGTATGAATTCTTTCGTGATCGTTACCAGAGCCATTGGACTAAATATTTTGACCCGATTTCCGCACAGCTAATCATTGAAAATGGCTCAATAAAGGGAGACTTATCAATACTTCCCTTAATTGGGGGCACTGACTACAGACAAATGATTCAAACGGTTGGCGATATTAAACTAAAGTCAGGATCGGGCGACCCTCACGCCGAAACCATACTCCACTGGGCAAGTGCACTCGATATGAATTCCCCTCGTTTCAAGCAGGCAAGTAATTTTGCTGCCATTATGGCTCCCTCATTGGGCGTTGGAGCATTCAGTTGGGTAGGTGAATCATTTTCCTTTTATTTGGACGAATCTCCTTTCTTTGAGGATATGCAAAAAGCGTTTCGCAAAGGTGGCATGAGAGGATTGGAAGATTATTCTGAGAAAAACCTGGGGCGCATTCCACTTGGCATGAATGTAGAAGTTCGAAACCCTTTCAAACTCACAGCATTCCTCGCAGGACTACGGGCATGGATCGAACAGACTGCTCCGGGAATGACGGTTTGGAGTAATCATTCACATAAAGGACAGGGCTATGTGAAGATTGCTCCTGGCAAAGGTCTCGAGGATAGCCTTGTCAAGGAGGGATC
>NZKO01000059.1 GCA_002692535.1 Opitutia bacterium | reverse complement strand
CGGTACCTTGCGGTACACAGCATTTCCAATGCTGCACAATCGGCCACTCTGTCACCTCTCCTGACTGTCATAGGTTTTAATGTATGCGAACTGCGTACTCGTCAACGACCAAAAAGCTTTTTCAGTCTTCGCTAGAGAAGATTCTTCACTTTTTTGGGATCCTTTGCTTTTGGTGTTTGCCTGATCGATATTAAAGGTTAGAAAGACCTTAATGTCTTTAAATGAAGTTGCCTATAATGGAAAAGTAGAGGGGGATGTAATTGTAACCAAAGCTGATGCGGTTATCAATTGGATTCGGAAACATTCAGTATGGCCAATGCCAATGGGTTTGGCATGCTGTGCCATCGAACTAATGGCTGCCGCAGCATCGAGGTATGATATCTCCCGATTCGGTATGGAAGTGATGAGATTTTCACCCCGTCAGTCTGACTGCATGATAGTTGCAGGCACGGTGACTTACAAAATGGCGGAAGTTGTCCGCCGCATATACGACCAGATGGGCGATCCGAAGTGGGTAGTGGCCATGGGTGCATGTGCTTCCACTGGAGGTATGTATCGTTCCTATGCCGTAATGCAGGGAGTTGATACGATTGTGCCTGTTGATGTATATGTCAGCGGATGCCCTCCAAGACCCGAAGCTCTTTTGGATGCAATGATCAAGTTACAGGATAAAATCAGCGATGAGTCTTCCGTAAGCAATCTGAAGCGTTCCCCAGAAACTGCTATGGTAAACTGAGTGAAATGATAGATCAGGATTTTACAGACTCACTTTTGGAAAAATTTTCGTCTGTCTCATTGCGGCATCATGATGATTGCCTTACACTTGATTGTGAACCGAATGCGATTGTCGAGTTTCTATCTCACTTGCGGGATGAAGAGACTTTCGACCTTTTGGTTGATCTTACCGGTATTGATCATGGGCAAAAAGCGGAGGTTCGCTACACTGTAGTTATCCATCTTTATTCTAGAATACATCGCAATTACCTTCGAGTTCACTCACCCGCAGTAAATAATGAATCACCTGAATTTCCTTCAGTCGAATCTGTGTTTCCAGCTGCAAACTGGCATGAAAGGGAGGCATTTGACATGTTTGGGATAACATTTTCCGGGCACCCAAACCTCAAAAGAATTCTAATGTGGGACGAATATCCATACTTCCCCTTGCGGAAAGATTTTCCTCTCGCAGGAATCGATGTACCATTGCCTGCAGAAGATGTGGTTGAGGTTACGGATGCGAGTGTGGAGCCTGCACCCATGATGGGTGGGCCTTTCGTTTCAAGTGGTGATGGAATGATGAGCGATTCGGAACCCAGGGCCAAAGATGAGAGTTGGACGGAACAGGCGGAGAAACCAGTATGAGCACTAAAACCATGGAAGTGAACATCGGCGATGTTGGTGCACGCGGGGCCGAAGCGCAGACTAAGGTTGATGGGGAAAGAATGGCCCTCAATGTGGGTCCGTCACATCCCACCACTCATGGAGTGCTTCGCCTGATGATGGATTTGGATGGTGATGTCATTACCCGCTGTGAACCTGTTCTCGGTTATCTGCACCGAGGAGATGAAAAGATTGCGGAGAACATGACCTACAACCAGTTTGTTCCCTATACCGACAGGTTGGATTACCTCGCTCCCCTCGCCAATAATGTCGCTTATGCCATAGCGGTGGAAAGACTTGCAGGCATTGAACTTCCGGAAAGATGCGAGGCGATTCGGGTTTTGGTTTGTGAAATGGCAAGAATATCAAGTCATCTTTTGGGAATGGGTGTTTTTGGTATGGATGCCGGGGCATGGACCCCATTCATGTACACTTTCACAGAGAGAGAAAAACTATACACCCTGTTTGAGGAGTTGACGGGTGCGCGTTTTACCACTTCCTACACAAGAATTGGAGGTGTGGCAAGAGATGTGCCTGAGGGGTGGTTGGAGCGTGTTTTGAACTTTTGCGAACATCTCCCCAAGGCAGTGGATGAGGTGGAAAAGCTTTTAACTCGAAATCGTATCTTTTTGGATCGGACCGAAGGCATTGGCGAAGTTTCTCAGGAAGATGCAATTGCGTTTGGGTTTACAGGTCCAAATTTAAGGGCATCGGGTGTGGATTTGGATTTGCGGAAAGACAAGCCCTATTCAGGATATGAAAAATACGAATTCGACGTACCCATTGGAACGCGGGGAGATTGTTATGATCGTTATTTGGTTAGGATTGAAGAAGTAAGGCAAAGCATTCGAATCATTAAGCAAGTTATCAAGGATTTTCCAGATGGAGTGTGGTATTGTGAAGATGCAAAAAAGATTTTTGCTCCCCCCAAGGATAAAATATTATCCAGTATGGAAGAACTGATTCAGAATTTCATGATTGTAACTGAAGGTCCCCAGATTCCCGCCGGAGAGGTGTACTTTGAGGCAGAGAATCCAAAGGGTGCTCTGGGTTTTTATGTCGTTTCCAAAGGAGGCGGAGTTCCATACCGTTTGAAGATTCGTGCTCCGAGTTTTTGCAATCTCAGTATCCTTGAAAATATGGTGCCAGGGCACATGTTGAGTGACATTACTGTTATTTTGGGCAGTTTGGATTTCGTAATGGGTGAGTGCGACCGTTAATTTCAGAATGAACCTTTCCGAAGAAACTATTAACAAAATTGACGAGGTCATACCCCGTTATCCAGAAAAAAGAAGTGCTGCCCTTATGGTGATACACTTGGTCCAAGAGGAATTGGGAGCCGTTAATTTGGAAGCTTGTGAATGGATTGCGGATAAGCTTGAACTTCAGCCAATCAACATCCGTGAACTCATTACATTTTATCCAATGCTCCGTGAGACTGCTTGGGGAGAAACTCACATTCGGGTGTGCAGAACTCTTCCTTGCGCTTTAAGAGGTAGCTATTCGACATGCAAGAAGTTTGAAAAGAAATTGGGGGTATCCGAAGGGCATGTGACCGAAGACGGAAAGTACTCGATCGAATTCATGGAATGTTTGGCTGATTGTGGAGAAGGTCCCGTTGTTATGGTGGGTGAACAAACATTTGAAAACATTCAGGAAAAGGAGGCTGATGCAATGGCAGATCTGATCCTTTCCGACAAACTTGAAAATTCCAAAAAATTCGTCAGCTACGAAAAAGCTGTTGATTCGGTTTTGCCCAATAAATCATAATTCCTATGATCAGTAAAAAAATTCCCAAGGAGAGAAGAATCATACTCAAAAATGCGGATGATCCATCCTACTCAAACAAAATTTCATGTTATTTAAAAAGAGGAGGTTATAAGACGCTCAAGAAATCCCTGAAGAAAAAGCCCGAGCAAATAGGGGAAGAAGTACTCAAATCCGGTGTAAGAGGAAGGGGTGGGGCAGGCTTCCCCACTGGTATGAAATGGAAGTTTTTGGACCGAAAGTCCGGCAAACCCATCTATTTGGTTTGCAATGCTGATGAATCCGAACCCGGCACCTTCAAAGACAGGCAAATCATTCATAAAGATCCTCATCAGTTAATTGAAGGGATGATGATCTCCGCATTCGCCATTCAGGCCAAACAGGCTTTCATTTACATTCGGGCCGAATTCTTTGAAGGGGCTAAGATTCTCGAACGTGCCATCCAAGAGGCAAAAGACAGGGGATTTTGTGGAGACAACATTTTAGGAAGCGAGTATTCATGCGATTTGGTTGTTCATCGTGGTGCAGGAGCATACATTTGCGGCGAGGAAACGGGACTTATTGAATCTCTTGAGGGCAAACGACCCAATCCCAGAATCAAACCCCCATACTTTCCCGCTGTGCTTGGGCTTTATCAATGCCCTACGATTGTGAATAATGTGGAGACGCTTTGTAATGTCATTCACATCATGGATATGGGAGGTGAAAAGTTTTCCCAAATCGGCAAGCCGAACAACACAGGAACTCGAATATGGTGTGTTTCCGGTCAGGTCAAGAACCCAGGATACTTTGAGTTTGAGTGTGGTGCATTAACTATGGGGGAAATGATTTATGATGTTTGTGGCGGACTTTTGCCCGGAAGAACCCTACAAGCCGTCATTCCTGGGGGGTCTTCGGCAAAAGTGCTTCGGGCGGATGAAAGGTTCAAGGGTACTCTCAAGGACGGTAGCGAATTTGATTGGGGTATTGAAGATATTCCTCTGGATTTTGATGGCCCGATGTCTGCGGGTACGATGTCTGGTTCCGGTGGCATTGTGGTTATGGACAATACGGTTGATATGGTCGAAGCGATGGCAAACATTAATGCCTTTTACGCACATGAATCCTGCGGACAATGCACGCCGTGCAGGGAAGGCTCGCTTTGGATGAAGAAAATTACCACTCGTATGTGTTCGGGAGATGCAAGAGAAGAAGATGCCGACCTCTTGCTAAGCGTGGCAAACCAAATTGAGGGAAGGACCATTTGTGCCTTTGGTGAGGCCGCCGCTTGGCCAACTCAAAGTTTTGTGAAAAAATTTCGGAAGGATTTTCTCAAGAAGGCTAAAACTCAAAAACGGAAAAAGAATTCCTTCCAACTCATTTAGGACAAAATGATTTCACAAACAAAGGGAGAAACGGTAACTATTGTCTTGGACGGGGAAGATGTCGAAGTGCCCGCCGGAAGTAACTTGGTTGATGCTGCTGCATTGCACAGCAAGGAGATTCCACATTATTGTTATCATCCGCAGCTCAGCGTAGCCGGTAATTGTCGAATGTGCCTTATAGAAATGGGAACTCCAATGCGAGATCGGCAAACGGGTGAGCCCGTATTGGATGAGGATGGTGTGCCAAAAATTGGTTGGGTTCCCAAACCAGTCATTGGGTGTGCAACTACCGTTTCGCAAGGTATGCACGTCAAGACAATTTCGGATAAGGTAACGGACTGTCGTGAGGGTATCATGGAGTTTCTGCTTGTTAACCACCCCTTGGATTGCCCTATTTGTGATCAGGCTGGCGAGTGCAGATTACAAGAGTTTGCAACAGATTATGGACGGGGATACAGCCGGTATGTCGAGCGGAAAAACGTAAAACCCAAGCGCACCCGATTGGGACCAAGAGTTACTTTGGATGATGAACGTTGTATTTTGTGTTCACGATGCATCAGGTTTTGTCAGGAAGTGGCTGACGATGATGTTTTGGGTTTTGTTGATCGGGGCAGTTATTCCACATTAACATGCTTTCCGGGTAAGGAACTGCAAAACAACTATTCGCTCAATACGGTTGATCTTTGTCCAGTCGGGGCCCTCACCAGTACTGACTTCAGATTCAAGATGAGAGTTTGGTTTCTTAAAGAAAGTCCCAGTATATGCACTGAAAGCAGTGCCGGTTCCAACATTCTGGTATCAAGTCGTGAGGGAGAAATTCATCGGATAACTCCAAGGAGAAACGATGAAGTGAACGACAGTTGGATGACAGACAGTGGACGTGCACTTTACAAACAGGTTCGCAGCGATGACCGTTTGCTCACGCCAAGGGGAAATGGGACGGATAAAATTCTGGATCACGCCATAACCACTGCCACAAATATCCTTAAAGACAAAGAAATTGCCGTGGTCGGATCCTGCCATGGCACCCTTGAGGAACTTTATCTACTCAATCGTCTGAGCAAGATTACCAACTCCAAGAAATATTTGCGTGGCTATTTCGGTGAAGATGACGGTATCCTCTTATCGGCCGACCGAACGCCCAACCTCCGAGGCGCTCTGCTTTCTGGGTTCACTAATTCCTATCCAAAAGACAATCTCAAATCGCTCAACAACGACTTGAAAAGGGGTGGGCTTGATGCCGTTTTCGTTTACAGGGATGATATTCTTAATTCTGAAGTCGATGAGGAATTACTCAAGGGCATTCCACTTGTCTTTATGGGAACCCAAAAGAATTCGACTTCAGATTTGGCGGAAGTTCTCATCCCTTCTCTCACCAGTTTCGAAAAGAAGGGGACTTTCATCAATCGTTCCTTCTTTGCCCAAGGTTTCGAACAAGCCGTACCGGGCCCAGCTGGTTTACTTCCCGACTTACTAATCCTTTCCAAGATCATCGAAGGTTTAGATGAAGAAAGTAAAATAGATCCCGACTTATCCTTGATCTGGAAGAATTTGGGTTCTCCGCCAAAATCTCCCCTTAAAGGTATCACCTTCAATGATGTTCTTGAGTCTCCGGTCAAAGTCGATGGATCCAAATGGGAATCCCTTCCATTTGTAGAAAAGAAGGCTATGCACTATCTACCCGTTTAGAAATCAACTAAACTGTCATGATTGATTTCGAAACCATTCAAGTTGTTGCAATCAAACTTACTTTCGCCTTTCTTATGGTTGGTGCAGTAATGACCATGGCAGGTTATTCGGTTTTGGCTGAAAGAAAAGTTAGTGCTTGGATGCAGGGTAGGGTAGGCCCGAATCGTACTGTCCTTCCTTTGGTTGGAAGCGTTCCCGTTATTGGCAGATTTTTACAAGGCCTCGGAATTTTCCAACCTTTGGCAGACGGATTGAAATTTCTCTTTAAGGAGGAAATTGTACCAGGACACGTAAATAAACTTTATTATTACTTAGCTCCCATTGTTGCCTTGGTTCCTGCTCTTACGACCATGACGGTGCTTCCGTTTGGGGAGTTTACCAATGCTGATGGAAATTTCGTTCCGTTAATTCTTGCTGACCTTGACATTGGCATACTTTTCATTCTAGCAGTTTCATCATTGGGAGTTTACGGCATCGTGCTAGCGGGTTGGTCATCCAACAGCAAATACCCTTTTCTGGGTGGAATCCGCTCTTCCGCCCAAATGATTTCTTATGAATTGGCTATGGGGCTTTCTCTTTTACCGGTTTTTTTGTGGGTGAGCGAGCCAGGATCATCCGTTTCAAGTTTGAGTCTCGTCGAGATCGTCAGAGCACAGAATTCCTCCACCTGGCTACTCCTCATCCAACCTGTCTCTGCTCTTATTTTCCTCATTGCTTTATTTGCAGAAACCAACCGTCTTCCTTTTGATATGCCAGAGTCCGAAACTGACTTGGTCGGGGGATTTCATACCGAATATGGAAGTTTCAAGTTTGGTATCTTTTTCGTAGCCGAATACGCTCATATCGTTATTGGTTCTGCCATCTTCACCCTTCTCTTTCTTGGTGGTTGGAATTTCCTTCCATGGTTGGATAATCCTTGGCCAAGCTCATGGATTGGTACCCTTATTGGTACGGTATGGTTTTTAACCAAAACCATTGGGCTTATCTTCTTTTTCATTTGGATTCGTTGGACTTTACCGAGATTTCGTTATGACCAAGTTATGAATTTAGGTTGGACCAAACTTCTTCCTCTAGCACTGGCTAATCTCGTTTTCTACATATTACTTGTTACCTGGCTTGATCAGTCTAACTTTAACTTACCTTAAAACTATGCCAAAAACCGTAGTCCTTGAGCGCAAACCGCTTTCCATTTCAGAACGTACCTATCTCCCACAGATTGCGACTGGTTTGAAAACGACCTTCACCAATATGTTCAAACCAAAAGTCACTCTCCAGTACCCTGAAGAGAAACCTCGTATTCCCAACAATTATCGAGGGGTACCCACTTTGGTCAAAGACCCCAATGGTCGTGAAAAGTGCGTTTCTTGTCAGCTTTGTGAATTTGTATGCCCACCTAAAGCAATTCGAATTACTCCAGGATCCGTTCCTGAAGACGAGGAGGATCGTCATCATGTTGAAAAAGCTCCCGAGGAGTTTGAAATTAACATGCTCCGCTGTATCTATTGCGGGTATTGCCAAGAGGTTTGCCCAGAGGAGGCAATATTCCTACAGGAAGAATACTCCTCTTCAGGTTACTCCCGAGAAGAAATGGTAAATGACAAAGCCAAGCTTTATGAACTTGGTGGAACATTGCCCGATCAGCACTACAAGTGGGATAAGAAAAAGCAAGCCGAGGACGAAGGAAATTCCCATTGATTCTTTTTAGTTGAGGCTTTGCTCTTAATTTAATGTATAGAGGTATGTTCGATTTCGGCGTCCATAACTTTTCCTTATTTAGCTAGTGAGCACAGTAGATATATTGTTTTATTTCTTTGCGTTACTTGCTTTGGGGGGAGGTATGCTAATGATTTGCTCAAAGCATCCGGTACCTGCAGCCATGTTCATGATTGTGTCCTTGGTTGGAGTAGCTGCACTGTTTGTATTATTGGAAGCATTTTTCTTAGCGGTTTTGCAGATATTGGTTTACGCGGGAGCAGTGATGGTTCTTTTTCTCTTTATAATCATGTTGCTTGATGTTGGACCTGAAGGTGGAAAAGCATCTAGAATGAAGTTGATTTCAGGATTTGCTGGTGCCTTTTTCACCGCGTTGCTTGTGGTTGTTTTTTTAATAATGGTTCAAAGTTCGGGATGGATAAACAATGGTGAGGGTTGGTCTGAAATTTCCGATACCAATGAATTTACAAATGGATCCAACTTGATCTTTTCCGCTTCGGTGAAAAGTTTTGGTTATGGTCTGTTGACCAAATATATGCTACCTCTGCAAATTTCGGGATTTTTGCTTCTTGCTGCGATGGTGGGAGTTATTGTCCTTAGTAAAAAAGCTAGTGAGGAGGGCTCAAACTGATCATGGAAAATGTGACGCCGTCTCACTACATCGTTCTTTCACTATGCCTTTTTTCCATTGGATTTCTTGGAGTTCTTTTGCGTAGAAACCTTTTGCTTATGCTGATGTCCTTAGAACTCATGCTCAATGGTATCAACTTGGCTTTGGTAACTTTTTCAAGGTCATCCTTGAATCTTGACGGAAGCATTTTCGTTTTTTTCATTATGACCGTGGCAGCTGCAGAAGTTGCGGTTGGCTTGGCTATTCTTGTAGCGTTGTTCAAGAAACGGCGTAGCGTTTTTTCTGAAGATATGAATGTCATAACCAACTAAAATCGAGATTATGACTCAAGTATCACTAAGCCTGCTTCTGCTACCTTTGCTATCTGCCCTTGTAACATTACTTTTTTTAAGAAAACATGGAAGTATTGCCTCCCTTCTATCTGTAGCCAGTGCAGGGGGGATACTGGCTTTTTCCTCTTATTTGATTTTTGGTCTGAACAGCCTTGAAGATTTCACATGGACAGCAACTTGGTTTCAGTTGTCCGACTGGGAGCTGCAGTTCGGTTTTTTGATTGATAGCCCTGCAAAGACACTTCTTTTCGTGGTATCTTTCGTTGGTTTGTTGATTCATATTTTCAGTTTAGGATACATGTCAGAAGATCAGTCAAAGGCCAGATACTTTGGAGGACTCTCGATATTTATGTTCTCTATGTTGGGCATAACGATGGCCGATAATCTGATCATGATATTCGTTTTCTGGGAATTGGTGGGTTTCAGTTCCTACTTATTGATTGCGCACTATTTCAACACAGAGGAGGCAAAAGATGCTTCCAAAAAGGCGTTTATCGTAAATCGTGTGGGCGATTTTGGGTTTCTACTTGGCATAATTTTAACTTACTGGACTTTTGATACCGTCAATTTACAGGAGCTTTCTAGTATGGCCGGAGTATTTCCTGAATTCACTTCCACCACACTTTGCCTCTTACTTGCTTGCGGATTCATTGGAAAGTCAGCACAATTTCCGCTTCAGGTATGGCTACCCGATGCAATGGCTGGTCCCACACCAGTCTCTGCACTTATTCATGCGGCTACCATGGTTGCTGCTGGAATTTTCCTCTTGATAAGGATTGATTTCCTATTTACGCCTGAAGCCCTCCAATTGATTGGTCTGATGGGTGCAGTGATGGGATTATATGCAGGCTTTTGCGCATTGACCCAACGTGACATCAAAAAAGTTTTGGCTTATTCGACACTTTCACAGCTGGGTTATATGGCTGCTGCATTTGGACTGGGGTTGCCAGGGATTGCCCTGTTTCATCTTATGACGCATGCCTTTTTCAAGGCACTCATGTTTTTGGGCTCCGGTTCGGTCATCCATGCATGTCATCACGAACAGGATATTTTCAATTACGGTGGCTTAAGAAAAAAAATGCCGATCACCGCCTACACATTTCTAATTGGTGTTCTGGCAATATCAGGGGTGCACTTTTTGTCGGGCTACTTCAGCAAAGATGCTATACTTTTAGGAGCTTACAACCTGAATTTTGTAATTTTCATAATCCTTTATGCAGGTGCGATTTTGACCTCCATCTACATGTTTAGGCTTTATTTTCTAACTTTTTGTGGAGAGCCAAGATCCAAGGCTTCTTCTGGAGCACATGAATCCAATATTTTCATGACTGCTCCACTCCTATTGCTTGCATTGCTATCTCTTGTGGGTGGTTTTCATGCCATTTATCCCACGGCAATCGTAGAGTACATGATACCGGACATAGTCCAAGTTGCCGAAATGCCCAATCATTTGTGGATGAACGTTTTGGGTGCCATCGCTTGGGTCGGTGGTTTGTTGATTGCATGGAGAACATACGGCTCCACGAGTAGTTCCACCGACCCCCTTGAGAACCAGCTACCCATTATTTTCCAACTTTCTAGGAGCAAACTTTTTTTTGATGAGGTTTACAATGCCTATGTGCAAAGGATCCAAGATCCATTTTTTCGTTTCATAGAAATAATGGAACTGCTTTTTATCTCTGGATTGATGGTTCGCGGTACAGCTGGAATAGCAGCGTTATTTTCACTTTTGGGGAAGTCCTTCTACTCCGGGAAAATTCATTCTTATTCTTTTTGGTTCATAATCGGAACTGTAGGCTTTTTGGCTTACGCAATCTTTGGAGGAGGAATGTAAGATCATGAGCCTCCAACAAATCATCCTCCTAGGCTCAATCTTCATACCAGCATTCTCAGCGATTGTAATTTTGCTTTTCTTTTTGAACAACGAAAGGCGGGCAAAAGAAATTGCCTATGTTGCGTTCATTTTTCCTTTTGCAGCAGGAATTATCCTGTTTCTTAATTTCGATCCTTTAAATGATGGCTATTCTCACGAGATTCTTTTCGAAAGAATGGGATTACATGAGTTGGGCATAACATTTCACCTTGGACTGAATGGTGTTTCTGCTCCTCTATTCGCAATGGCAGGAGTAGTGGGAATGTCTGCCGGTATAGCAGCCATCCACTCGAATGCGGATCGCAAGAGCCTGTATCTTGCTCTCCTTAGCTTCATGCAATCTGGGCTTATGGGAATTTTCGCAAGTGTTGACATTTTCTTCTATTATTTATTTCACGAGTTTGCCCTCATACCCACATTCCTGATGATTGGGATATGGGGGGGCAGAGACCGTCGCTCCATTGCACTTGAAATTACGATTTATCTGACTTTGGGTGCACTAATTTCCCTAGGTGGGTTAGTCGCACTCAATGTAATGGTGGATTCCGCAAAGTTTGATTTTCCAAGTTTATCAAATGCCATTCTGAGTGACGGTTTGGGAAGCTCCACTCAAAATAAGATTTTCGGACTGCTTCTTTTCGGATTTGGTATACTCGTTGCTCTTTTTCCTTTTCACACATGGGCAGCCCGTGGTTATGAATGCGCTCCTACTTCGGTTTCGATGCTCCATGCTGGCGTGCTAAAGAAATTTGGTCTTTATGGCCTTATACAGATCGCCCTTCCATTACTACCTGAAGGAGGTCAGTCTTGGGGGGCTTACATTCTTTGGCTAGCCCTGGGTAATGTTCTCTTTGTTGGTGCAGTCACGATTGCTCAAAACAACCTAAAATCAATGATCGGTAACGGTTCAGTGATGCACATGGGATATTGCTTCCTTGGACTTGGTGTTTGCTCATCTCTGGGTGCAAGTGGTGCCATTATGCTGATGTGCGCTCATGGACTTTCGGTCTCGCTGATGTTTCTTCTATCCCATTACATTCATTTGCGAAGCGGATCACTTGAAATGAATGAAATGGGAGGGCTAGGAGGTCAAACCCCGATCTTAGCCTGTTTTTTTGCCGCCGCTACCTTTGCGACAATAGGCCTGCCCGGATTTGGAAACTTTTGGGGTGAATTTGCGATCTTCCTTTCATTGGGTGCTCAGGAAGGACATTTTGTCTTCTTGGTTTTGGCCGCTTTGGGAATCATAATATCTGCCATTTTTGGCTTGCGGGCAATGGCACGCATTTTCTACGGGACTAAAACCGATGAAATGATTGCCTATCAGAAAAACAAAAAAATCTCTGATCTAAGAAGCAAGGAAATCCTACCTGCCGCGGTTATTCTTCTGCCTCTTCTTTTGCTTGGACTATGGCCTAAGATGGTTTCTGATGGGATAGATACAAACGTTTCTTCCCAACTTAGTATTTTGAATGAAGAAGGTGTGGGTGATTACGCACTTCCTCCATGTTGCCCGCCACAAGTTGAGTTAAAGAAAAAAGCCCCTCCTCTGATGGATTCAATAAAACCGGAAAATGGAGGTAATGACTAATATGGATGCTTTCCAAGTTTTTGCGGAAGATAATATGTGGCGTCAGATCTGGCCAGAGCTTTCCCTTGTTCTGGGTGCGGTTTTGGTTTTGCTTGTTGATTTATTTGGACCCAAGCAGCAAAAGAAGTCCAGTCTAAGCGGATCCTTGGCAGTACTCATTCAGGCTTTTTTGCTTGTTTACCACTTGCTGGATTATCTTCTACTAAATCATACATTTGAACGTTCTAGCTTTTCGGGAATGTTATGCCATGGTTTTCAGGGAGATATTGCCAGAACTTTCTTTCTTCTCGCATCCCTTTGCGTCTCAATAATGGGGAACCGCTATTTGTTTCTCAACAGGTCAAGAGTGGGTGAATTTCATCACCTTACCATGGTGGCAACCGCTGGACTTATGCTCTTATGTCAAAGCAATAATTTTATCGTTTTATTTGTTGCCTTGGAAACGGTCGCATTGGCCTTTTATCCTTTGGTTGCTTACAACACAAATTCAGAAAAGTCTTTGGAGGCGGGCTTGAAGTATTTGATTTTTGGTGCTTTAAGCTCGGCTCTTCTTCTTTTGGGTATCGTATTTTTGTATGGTGTTGGATCTAACCCTGAAGCATGGGGAGCCAGTGCAACCTATGATAATTCCAGGGACTACCTTTCCTTTGAATATGTCGGCGACTTGCTCTTTAATAACCCTGACAATTTATTCTTGCGTGGAGGGGTAGTTCTAATTCTATCAGGTTTAGCGTTTAAAATTGGTGCTGCCCCCTTTCAAATTTGGGTTGCTGACGTCTATCATGGTTCTCCCACACCCATTACCGCGTTTTTGGCCGTTTCTTCAAAAGCAGCCGGTTTCTTTCTGTTGCTTACTCTTGTAAACGGACCTTTTTTCGGTGTATCCGATTTTCTTCTTCCGTTGATAGGCGTAGTTGCCACTTTCACTATCCTCTTTGGTAATTTGGCGGCTTGCACCCAACAAAACATCAAAAGGATGTTGGGTCTCTCCGGAGTTGCTCATGCGGGCTATCTTCTTGTTGCAGTAATGGCTTCCATGCATTTTGCGGGTGACAGCGACCGAGCCGTCTGGGTTGTGTATTTCTATTTGTTCATCTATCTATTTGCTTCGATTCTAATCTTTGCGGTGATGAGCCTCGCTCATTTTGAGAATACCGATGAAGATCAGCAATTTGAACATTATCAGGGACTTTTGAAAAAGCACCCTTGGATCGCTTTGAGTCTTCTTGTGGGGATTGCTTCTCTAGCTGGAATCCCGCCATTTGGTGGATTTATCGCTAAACTTATGCTTTTCAACGTAGCGTTTGAAGCGAAACTGCATTGGTCGATGGTCTCCATGGTTTTAGGGGTTGTGATTTCAATCTATTACTATTTCGGCTGGATTCGTGAAATTTGCTTTCAACCAAAGCCAAAGTTTGATGATGAAGAAAAAGATCAAGATTTATGGCTAAGACTTGATCAAATTGGCCTTATCAAATTTACAATCATCTGTTTTGCCGTTGTTTCCTTTGTGCTGGGTATTTGGCAGGGTCCCTTTGGCGATGCCTTCTAGCATTGCCTTTTGAATTTTAAAACAGTAATCGTTATTCATGCCCGGGTGGCGGAATTGGTAGACGCGCCAGATTTAGGATCTGGTATCCTTTGGATGTGAGGGTTCGACCCCCTCCTCGGGCACCACTAAATCACTTTTAGGTTAAAATCCTTTAATGCTCGCTGGAAGGGATTCCATTTGTTTATCCAGAAATTCTTGTTTGATAAACTTATCGAATGGTGCCGAACAGATTAGCATCATGTTTGATCCCAGTTTTTTGGCCCTTAATTTTTTATCATTTCTCTCGTAATCAAACCCAAAGGCAGTAACCGTTTCATCATTCTCATCGTTAGTGTCTCTTTTTTCCCAAAAGGATTGCCCGGTTTGCAAGCGAAGGAGTGCTGAAAATTCAAATTCATTTATGGAAGAACTCCTTCTGTATATTTCCAATACGGATTTACCCTCCACGAAGATGATATGGACATCCCAACCCTCCAGCATGCCAGATGCTTTCATTTCTTTTGCGACTGGTTTTTTACCATCCAATGTCTTGTAATAAACTCTTATTTCAGAACGCTCGGGTAGATAGTCCAAGTATTTTTGGTAGGGCATTCCCCTTCTGCGATTGGAAAGGACACGCTCTTCTCTATATTGCAATCCCCCTGAAACGTTCAGTCTTTTTTCCAATTCCAAGCGTTCCTCACCAATACGAGCGTAAATCGGGCTCAGGAGAATAAAAATGAGAGATAGGATAATTAATCTAGTTGGAATCATGGTGTGTTAAGTTTTTGAATAATTTCCTATTTTTTTGCTCAGGCAGCGAGATAAATAGAGTCTTGCGTTTACAATATCGAATAATCATCATCGTAACATGAATTTTTCATGCCTTTCGTTAAGTAAAAAAGGTTGGATGGGTTTGACCTTTCTCATTGTTGGACTTGGTTCATTAGCTTTTAGCCAACTTAATTTTTCAGAGGATGAGCCTCAGTCGGCCGAAGATCTGAAGCAGCAAATAGAAAGACTTTCTTCCATAAGCAGTCAGAAGATCGAAAAAATCGAATCATCCATCAATGATTTCTCTTTCGCTTCGAAAAAACAGGCTTTAATGCAAAGCATAGAGTCCGCAGTTGCCGAGGGTGAATTGAAGGCCAGTGATTTGGATGAGATTTCCCAGAACCTTACCAATCTTGAAAAAGATTGGAATAAAAGATCTTCAGAATTTCTCACAAATGCGAAAGTTATGGGTGATAATCTTGAAAAAGTATCTGGGATTTACAATGAATTATCTGATGCTTTTGCGGGCAGAATAGATGAAGCGACACCCACTCTTAGGACTCTGTACAAAAATCTAATTGCGGCCAAAGAGGAAGCAGTTGGGATCGAAAGGGCAACCCTGATTTTTATTGAGGAGACAGATTACAAACTTGATACGACCAGTAATAATGATTCGCTAAGAAACAATTTTGAACAATCGAATTTGTCTGTAGCGGTTAATTCAATTTCTTCGGACGGAGGCACTGTAAGTCGAATGTCTTCAATTATAAATGCGAGCGAAGCATTACCCCTTAATACCAAACCCCCGTCAATAAGTTCCTCTGTAATGGAAGAGGAATTAGCCAAAGCCAAAAGAAATATCGAATCTCTTCGATCCAATCTCAGTGAATCGGAGTCCCTTCTTAGAGATCTTCAAAAAGACAAAGACTTGCTTAATGAAAATTATGCTTCGGGGAAATCCGCATCAGATTTAATTGGAGACGAATTGGGAAGACTCAGGAGCGAGTTGAACAAAGCTCGCGATGAGCTTACAGAAAATCGTCAGTCCATGCTTTTGGAACAGGAAAAATCAACTGCAGTTGTCAAGAGTATCACCACAGAATTGGAGCGCACGAGGACCGAACTCGATGCTGCACGTTTGCGGGCTTCTCAGGCACAAATGGAAGACAATGATCTTTCTGCGATAAATGCCGAATTGTTGAGTGTTAAGGATTCGCTTGATAAGGTTAAGAACGCTAACGAAAACGGACTGGATCCTGAATTTGTTGATAATGTTTCCACTCGTTTAGATGCTGCCATTACCAAAATTAACTCGATTAAGGAAAGCGACGAGGTTGCTTCTTCAGGTGATCAGGCNAANAATCAACCTGAGGGAAATAACGAATTGATCAACAAACTGCTGGTTGATCTNAGTTCCGCCAAAGATGAACTGATCAAAGCCAGATCTGAGAACCGTGAAACCAGAAAAGATTTGGGTGAAAAAATTGCATCGCTTGAAGATGAACTGAAATCAACTAACCTCGAACTTATCAAAACCGTTCGCGGTTACGATGAAGCGAAATTGCAAATGGCGAAGAGGGAATTTGACTATGCAGATACCATCAAGAAATTGGAAGAGGAGGCTCAGGTTGCTCAAAATGCCTTGAGCCAAGCTTCTCTGGGAAAATTACCCGCAATTCCATTTATTGAAGAGATGGAAAGAAATTTAGCCGATTCGGAAAAAAGAATAGAGGCACTGTCCACGAGTTTTGATTCAGAAAAAGAAAAGGCCTCTGAAGTAATCGACGGTTTGCAGGTTGAATTGGAAAACGCAAATTTGAGGCAGAAGAGGGCAATGGAGCAATTGGGCAGGCGTGAACTTGAGCTCAAAGGTAAAAGCCAAGAATTAAAGCAATTACTTGAAGAGAACAAAGTACTTCAGGAAGAATTGGAAGTTGTAAAAGTCATATCTGGACAATTGCAGGATTTAAATTCGGTTCTTGAGGAAACCAAAAAGGCCCAGAATCAAAATCTAGTTAATACTGATCAGGCAGTTCTTTCTCTAAGGGACGAGCTTAATCAAGCAAAGGTTGAACTGGTTTATGAGCGTGAGGAGAAGGAGAAACTCGCTAAGGAGGCGAGTCTCAAAATTAGTTCTCTTGAAGGCCAGTTGGCGAAATTTAAGGAAAGATTACAGGATGAACAGGAGAATCTTGCCCAACAGACCTTGGAAAGCAAAGATCTCATTTTCGATCTTAAATCCGAACTCGATGTGGCTCGCGAAGAAATTGCCCGAATGAAAAGTGTGGGAAATACCGAATCTCTTGAGACCCGCAAAGCCGTCAGTCAACTGCAAGAGGCTCTCGGCACAATCAGAATTCTCAAGGAAAGCTTGGAGGAATCCGAAAAGGCAAATCTTGAGCTAGACACTTTGAGGTCAGAGTTGGCTGACTCAATGGAGATGCAAATCACTCAAGTCCGTCGAGATGAAGAGCAACAATCCAAACTGCAAAACAAGATATCCGATTTGGAAGCCGAAATCCTGATCTTTCGCAATAATGAAAACGCTGAAGCCGTACAAACCAAAAAACTTGTCGCTGATCTTAATGAGAAGATCAAGCAATCCCAAAACGAAATTACAAAACTAAATGGTCTTTTGGAATCTTCGGAGGATGGTGGACTTTCAAGTGTGATAATGTTGCAGGATGAGTTAGCCAGAGAGCAAGCATTAACGGATGATTTGCAAAGGCAGATCCAAGAGCTGCTTGCTGGCGAAAATAATGTTTCGGGCACAAATGGTAACTTCCCTGAAGGAAATCCAAGCGATCTTGAAAGCAAGCTTCTTGAAGCCCTTGACGAAATAAAGTCATTACATGACCAGCTTTCAAAACCCAACTCCACTGCAAGCAATATGAATAGAGAAATGGTTTTGACCTTGGAGCAATCTCTCGCTGATGCGGAAGCATCTTTTTCGAATTTGGAAAAAGAACTGATGCAAGAAAAGGCTAATAGCAGAAAGGCATTGATTGACTTGGAGGCTGCCCGTGCAAAGCTTCTCACTCTTGGTCATAACCCAGTTGGTGAAAATGAGCAAATGCCATTAATGGAAGATTCTATTTCATTTGCAGAATCATCTGCGGCAGCTTTGGCAAAAGAACTGACCAAGCAAAGGGCAGCAAACCAAAAGTTGGTAAAGGAACTTGAAGCTGAAAGGTTGAAATTATTAAGAAATTCCGGATCAACGAACAAAAGCCAATCGATTCCCTATTTGGATAATCAGGTAATCGTCGATTTGGAGGACTCCCTCGCAGAATCTGAATCTGAGGTGAGTGCATTGGAGAATGAGCTCAATATGCAGAAGAAGAAAAATCAGAAGCTAATCGATGCATTAAATTCTGATAATGAAAATGGTGCTGCTGTTGGAATAATAGAAGGCGTTGGAAATGAAAGCCCCTCCATAATCGAACAATCTTTTTCAAAAATCACCTTATTGGAAAAAAATTTGGAAAATGCTCTCCAAAAACTTGAGGTTCTGGAAGCTGAAGATGGCGGTTCTCAATACTCAGGTGGAGAAGCGATTTTAGACTTGGAGAATTCCCTTAACGAGTCAGAGGCAACGGTGGCAGAATTGCAAAATCAATTAAACGAACAAAGACTGAGGAATGACGAGACCATTTTAGAATTGGATGAGGCAAACCGAATGATTGCTGCTTTTAAATCTCCTAATGTACCTATGGACCTGAACTCTTCCCAATTTGGAGAACAAGACTATCTTCAAATGGAAGAAGCTTTGCTTGGTGCTCAACTTGAAGTTGAAATGCTTAAGAAAAGACTCGGTGAAGCGGGTGATAATTTGGAGTCTGTCGCACTAGCATCGGTGGATGGCAATGCTTCTATGGGATCTCAGGAATTGTTGGATATCAATAATGCGCTTTCAAAGAAGGAAGAGAATATCGATGATTTGGAGAAACAACTCTCCGAAGCAATGGACAGATTGAATGAAAAAGAAGCAGAGCTCGAGATTGCTAATGCTTTAGCGGGTAATTTCTCCTCGGACTCAAACAATTCACAACAAATCCTCTTCCTGAAGGAACAACTTGCAAATTTAAGATCTGAATTGGCCACTGCGCGATCCAATGATGACTCTTCGGTAAATACGGATGAAACGGATTTGCTTAAGGAAAAGTTGCAGGAAGCGGTAGCTGAGAGTTTTGAATTACAGGCTGAACTTGAAGAGACCAAACTTAGGCTAGCTGCCGTTGAAAATCAGCAAAATCCAAACGAAGAGCTCAGAGACCAGTTTGCAGATCTTCTTAGTCAGTCCCAAGCCAATGAAAAGAAGGCTATTTTGGAAATTGAATCTCTAACGGAAGCATTAAAAAGTTCAGAAGCGCTGAGGCAGGAACTTGAGGGACTCGTTGATGACTTTCAAGAGATTGGTGACAAGAGCGAAGATTTGGCGCAAAATCCAAAGATACTCAAACTTCAACAGGAATTATTGCTTTTGCAAGAAGGTCTGAGGCAGGCAAGAAACTATGATGATCCTAAGGTTGCTGATCTGCAAACCAAGCTCGATTCAAAAACCAAGGATTATGAAGCTCTGAATGATGATTTGAAAAATGCGATGAAGGATTTTGTCCGCCTCAAAAACCAGGTTGAATCTAGGGAGATTGAAAATGAGAGGCTCAGGAACAACGAAATTGCCGATTTAAGGTCTGACGCGGAAAAGGAGATCATTTCTTTGAAGAACGAAATAGGTGGTCTGAGAGATAAGAATTCTTTCTTGGAATTGGATCTGCAGGGTAGGGACAAGAGAATTTCGGATATGCGGGATCAATTAATAAGAGCTCAAGCTCAAAGCAACCAACCCTTATCGGCACTACCCTCAACATCAGATTCTTCGGAATTGCGCGCAAAAGTTATTCGCTTGGAGGGAGACTTACAAGCATCTCAGGATGGACAACTAAGCCAGCAAAGAATTGCAGACCGTCTGAATATGGAACTCAGACAAGAAAGAGACAGAATCGCAGTACTAGAGCAAAGTCTCAGGAACGCAATGAACCAATCGCGTTCTATACCAGTCACTCCACCAACTCCGTCNGTCACTNTAATACCNGGTCCGGGTGCAACAGCTTTATCTAATTCGCAAAAAATCGAATTGGAAAATCTTCGGCAACAAAATCAGCGTTTGCAGGATCAGCTGGCATCTGCAACTGCGGGTACTGACAGAAATTTGTTCGAACAGCAAATTCGTGAGCTTAATCAAAAGAATCTTACCGCTTCAATACAACTGGATCAGGAAAGGAGAAGATCACTCAACCTTGAGAAAGAGTTGCAAGATGCGCTTGATATTAAGAGAGGTATTATTGAAAAGGGGGAATCTGCCAATTTGAAAGTAGAGCTTCTGAATGATGAGTTGGCGATTGCTCAGGATCGGATTCAAGCGTTGGAAAAGACACTGGTTGGAGCGAGAGAAGCAATTCGAGTGCTCCGCAGTGGAGGAAATGAAAGATCCATGATTAAGGTGAAGCTTGATCGCCCTAGTTCCTCTGAAGAAACTAGATCAACTCCAAGAAGGATTTCTAGTTTACCCATCNCAAGCCGAAGTCAATTCTCTTCATTTTCTCCACGATCAACTTCTAATTTTTCAGCCACGAGACCGGAGATCGATCCTAAAGTAAATCAAGTACCTGTAGGCAATGCATCTCTTAGGGTTCGTGCAGAGGTACAATTCCTGAACAATCGTAAGCTTCCTGCAAGCTTTACAGAGTTTTTCTTACTTAAAAGCAGTTTGGATGAAATTGCCCGGGATGCTCAAATCTCAATTCCAGTAAATCAGGGGATTACTTCAATCAGTGAATTATGGGCAAGATCAATCCAAAGAGGTTACCGATTCCCAGGGGTTGCGGCCAATATCAGGAATGCTCTTGCGACAACTAGTCTAATGAGGCTTAAGACGAATTCTATAGGTGAAACGAGCAAGGGGAATATCCAACCAGGCAATTATTATCTGATCGGTTCCTCCACATTGGGACAGGTCGGAGTGGTTTGGTCTAAACCAATTGAGATAAAACAGGGTGAAAATCAAATTGATCTCAGTCTCAATGATGCAAGTTGGGCACAATAAATTATCTGATGGAAATAGACTTTAACTGCTTATCTTGATTTTGATGGCATAAAGGGAAGCTCAAAGGCATCAGTAAACTCGTATCCGTTTTCAAAGTCACTTATTGAATCGTTTTCTGTTCTCCCCAGTATTCCATGCTCAACGAGCATAAACACGATTTCGCCAAAATCTTTGCAGGATCTAACATTCCAATGGTTTAAGAGAGTCATCGACATTGGACCAAATCTTTCAATTGCATACAAACGAATTCCCTCTAAAAGCTCCTCACCAGAAACATGCCCCTTATTTTTCATCGAATTTTTCTCTAAGGATTTTAAGGTATGATCAAGAGCCTCTCTAATGAAATAGTATGCTCCCTTACCATAACGGTCATCTTTGGAGTGTATTTCTTTGATTACATCTGGAAAGTTTTTTTCGCTCATCAATTTCTATCCTAACTGATATTATAAAAATTGTCTTCTTTAAACATCAAAAGAAATGAATGTAAATTATTCCATAGCCAAAGGTAGGGCATCATCTCATTGCATCACTTGGATTTATCGCAAAAAAAGGCACCGGAAATACTTTAGGTCTAGGTTGGATGCCCTTCGTTTTCGAAATGAAAAGGAACAAGAATTGGGAATTACTCAAAGAGAAGGTATTGAAAACGAGCTTCTTTTTTGGTTGCTCGGAGAAATCAATGAAAAGATTGCCAATATCGAAGCTCGACTCAGCGGGCTTGAGAAGTCTGTGCATGAACAGGAAGGTATTCTTAATGAAATTAGAAAGCCTCCAGCACCTAAAATCCTTCGGATTTCAGAGGCTGCAAAAGTTTTAAGGATTTCAAGCCGTAAACTTTATTACCTTTTGGACAAGGGCGTATTCAAAAGGTATAAATTACCACACACTCGTACCACTTTNATAAAGTTAGATGAGGTCGAAAAAGCTCTAGATACAGAAAATATAGAGGATTTGCTTACCTGAAATTTAGTTTTGCCACTCTCCGTTACTAGCATATAAGATAAAATTATGAGTAAATTTCCAAGTGGAGTAATTACAGGCGATGGCGTTCAAGCCATCTTTAACGATGCACAGGAGAACGAGTATGCCTTGCCAGCAGTTAACGTTGTAGGGACAAATTCAGTCAATGCGGTGTTGGAATCTGCTGCCTTAGTTAATTCTCCGGTAATGATCCAATTTTCAAATGGTGGAGGTAGTTTTTTTGCGGGAAAATCTCTCGATAATGCTGGACAGAAATCAGCGATAGCAGGATCGGTTTCAGGTGCAATGCATGTNCATCAGATGGCTAAAGCCTANGGAGTCCCCGTGATTTTGCATACCGATCATGCAGCACGAAAGCTTCTTCCATGGGTAGATGGTATGTTGGATGCGGGAGAGAAATTTTTTGAGCGAGAGGGAATTCCTCTTTACAGTTCGCATATGTTGGATCTTTCTGAGGAACCCATTGAAGATAATTTGTCCACCTGCAAAGAATATTTTTCTCGAATGAATAACATCGGGATGACCATCGAAATTGAGCTGGGAGTTACTGGAGGAGAAGAGGATGGAGTTGACAATACCGATATTGACAGTTCAAAGCTTTATACACANCCAGAAGAGGTTAATCAGGCTTATGAAACTTTGATCGAAGTCAGTTCGAGATTTACCGTTGCAGCAGCGTTTGGAAATGTTCACGGAGTGTACAAACCCGGAAATGTTGAACTGACTCCAAAAATTCTTCTTAATTCTCAAAATTATCTCATTGAAAAACATGGCTTGAACGGTAAGCCAGTACATTTCGTATTTCATGGTGGATCCGGATCCTCAAGGGAACAAATTAGAGAAGCGATCGGTTATGGAGTGGTAAAGATGAACCTTGATACTGATATGCAATGGGCTTTCTGGGATGGTGTTCATGATTATTACAAGGATAAGAAAGACTACTTGCATGCACAGTTGGGGAATCCGGAAGGTGATGACAAACCAAACAAAAAGTTCTATGATCCGAGAGCTTGGTTACGTTCGGGAGAGACTGCTTTTGTCGAGAGATTAAAAAGATCCTTTGAAGATTTGAATTGCATTAACCGTAATGCTTGAGAATTTGAAAATCCATTGTCTTTTTTTTGTCAAAATCAATTAAGTTGTGGATTTACTTTTTTATGTGATTCTGTATTAAAGTATTTATGGATAAAGACGAGAATTTACCTAAGAGAATCGTACGAACCATTACGCTTACTCATGACGATCTTATGCTTCTTGATGGTATAGAAAGAGTCATGTCTAGAACAGGTCAGCGAATCAAGACCGATTCGAAATTAATTCGTGCAGCAATTCAAATTGCTTCAAAAGCTCTTAATGATGAGAACTTTGATTTAATGGAAATTGCAGAAAAGGTTGTTCGGGAGGATGGAAGAACCTTGAGTAAATTATTGGAAAAAACGAAGAAAGAGCAATAGTTGCTATTGCTTGAGGAATTCCGAAATTGCAGATAGGGATTCTTTACTGCAGATAGTTTCTCCTTTGTCTGATTTGATTTGGAACTTAGAGCTCCCCTCGATTGATGATCGGTAGTGTATTCCACGCGGAGGAGATTGAGATATTGATTTAAAATCGGATATTTTCTCTGATTTTGGGATTTCAACCGTAAAAATTCCGACTGCACTTTCGCATATTGCCGAAAGAGCGTAGCCAATCCCATCAGGTAATTTTTGAGCAAGTGAGGAATAACCAGAAAGGCCCTGCTCAAATTCATTTTTCCATTTTTCATCAGATGTGAGATGATAGAAATGGGAAAAAACTTCCATTAGTATTGAGTTGCCTGCAGGTAGGGCATTGTCATACCAAATTTTTTTGCGGCAAGGTAAGGGATATCCGATTTTTTCATCAGTGAAGAAAAAACCGGGCATTTTGGAATCCTTAAATTTTAGAATGGTTTGCTCAGTGAGTTGGAGAGCTTTTTCCACATAGTTTCCAGATGTCTCTTTATCTAAAAGATCGGTGATCTTTGATATATCGAGTATAGCCTTAATCCAAAAACAATAATCATCCAAGTTGCCAACCGAGTCGGTAGAAAAATTTGGATAAACATAACTGCGAACGCTTGAATCACTCTTAAGAAACGTTTTAGTTATCCATTTTTCGAGTTCGATCGCATCACTCAATAATGAGACATTGTTAAAGGCGACGGCTGCTTGGACAAAACCAGAAATGAGTAGCGAATTGTGGGCGATTAGTCTTTTGTCATCCCTCAAAGGCTGAGTCTTTCTCTTTCTTTCTTTTTTCAGCAAGGATATCCATTCAAGTTGTTGTTTTTCAGTGAAGGATTCAGACTCCACCAGTTGAGGAAGTTTTCCATTCTCTCGATGGGGTATGGAGGGAAGGATATCGTAAAAGCTTTTTCCATGGTCATTACCTAATTTTTCCCTTAATTCTTGCTCGCTCCATTCATAATAATCACCCTCAACGCCATTTGACTCAGAGGACATGGAGGATGCGTAGCCCGTTTTTGGAGTACCCATCTCCTGATTAAGCCATGCTATGGTATCATTAGTGACTTGACGGAATTTTTCTTTGGGGTTGTACCTGAAGGCTCGTGACAAAGTGGAAATGAGCAAGGCATTGTCAGAAAGCATCTTCTCATAATGAGGTTGCGTCCATTTGGCATCCGTGCAGTAACGGAAAAATCCTCCACCCACATGATCATAGATGCCACCACTGGAAAGACTATTGAGCGTTTTCTCTATGCATCTTTCCGTTTTCTTAAGGTTTTTCGGATGGTTCCTTAGAAAATTGGATTCCCTCAAGGTGATGAGGAAATCTATTTTCATGGGAGATGGAAATTTTGGTGCAGGAGTAAAGCCTCCATTTTGATCATCATGAATTTCGCAGAGTTTATTTCCGGCTAATCCCAATAATTTGTTATCCCAGTTTTTATCTGAAGAGCAGTCAGCATTGTTTGCGTGGGATAGGTTTGCCACCACATTCTTTGCATTCTCTATAAGTTCATTTTTGGCTTTGCGGTAATGTTCGGCAATACGCATCAAGACTTGGGGCCAGGGGGCTAAGCCATTTCCCAAATCTTCTTTCGGAAAAAAGGTCCCCCCCCAGAATGGACGACCATCAGGCAGGCAGAACGCATTGAGAGGCCATCCGGCGGATTGATTGAACATTCTCACTGCTTCCATGTAAATGTGATCCAGGTCGGGTCTTTCTTCTCGATCAACAAGAATGCTGATGAAGTGCCGATTCATTAGTGATGCAATGTATTTGTCATCGAAACAGCTTCTGGACATTTCATTACACCAATGGCAAGCCGTGTATCCTATGGAGACGAGTACCGGTTTGTCTTCAGATTCTGCTTTTTGAAAAGTTTCCCTTGACCAAGTCATCCAGTTAACAGGTTGTTTCGCGTGCTGTTGTAAGTATTGACTAAGTTGGAATGAAAGGGGAGAAGACATTACAATCATTTTCCAAAGTTTGGGAATATACCCAAGCTCAAATCGATTGTTAGCATTTTCACATTGTCCAATAATCAATCTATGCTTACGCAAGAATGCATGAGCAAGATTCGAATTTTGGCTGATCGTGTTGCCAATCAAATTGCTGCAGGTGAAGTGGTAGAGAGACCAGCTTCCGTTGTTAAGGAGCTGCTTGAAAACAGTGTGGATGCAGGTGCATCGAAGATTGAAGTCGAATTTCGTAATGGAGGCAAATCGTATATAAGGGTTGAGGATGACGGCATTGGTATGTCTCAGGATCAGGCATTGCTCAGTCTTGAGAGGCATGCAACCAGTAAAATCCGTGAGGCAAATGACTTAAACCGTATCAGGTCATTTGGTTTTAGAGGAGAGGCATTGCCTTCGATTGCAAGTGTTAGCCGTTTCACGATGAGAACACGTTGCAACAAAGAAGCGGAAGGTACCGAAATTCTTGTAAATGGAGGTAAATTCGTGCACGTAAAGGAATGTGGAATGCCAATCGGAACCAGAATTGAAGTGGCCCAATTGTTCAACTCCGTTCCCGGGAGAAGAAAATTCCTCAAAACGGAAGTCACCGAGTCCACACACTTGATGCACCTTGCCAAGCTATATGCATTGGCTCATCCCAAAATTCATTTTACCTTAATGGAGGGAGGAAGAATTATCTTCAAATCTCCAGCGTGTGATGATTTGAAAGATCGCGTCCGTGAAATTTTTGGAAAAAGTTTTGCCGAATGTCTAGCTCCAATCTCCAATGAAGAGGGAAATCTGTTTGTATCTGGATTGGTGGCCAAACCAGGGCAAAGTCGTCCTACGCGAAAGGAATTGATTTTTTTTGTGAATCAGCGACCGGTGGACAGTAAAACCATGACTTATGCTACTTTGGAAGCCTTTCACACTTTTGTGCCCAAGGGGAGATTTCCTCCAGCAGTTCTTTTTCTGGAGATCGACCCTTCGAGTGTGGATGTAAACGTACATCCAGCAAAAAAAGAAATCCGCTTTAGAGAAGATCCTAAAGTGAGAAACTTCTTATTGAGAACACTTTTGAGCTTTAATCGATCCTTCAACGATAAACTCGAGCCTTCGGACAAGGAGATGAAGATGGAAGTCGATTCCGATTCTTCGAAACTTGTTCCACAAATTGATCCTGCTGCACTTTCACTCTATGGTTTTAAAGACGACCAATCAGATAAGAAATTCAAACAAAATCTGGATGATGATTCTTCTAAAAGCCAATCCTTATCTGCTAGGGCAGTTAAGTCTTCAGCTGAAAAGGCTATTGCTCTAAATTCTCAAGAGTTAATTACTGAAGAGATTGTTAAGTTAAAAGGTGATGGTTTGGCTGCTTGGCGTTTGATTGATTATCCGAAAAAGAATCTCGCCTTGTTTTCCACCTCTGAAGGTCTGGTTGCCATGCACGTAAGAGCCGCTTATGAAAGAGTACGTTATGAAGAGCTTCAGGATTGCCTGGCGGGAAAGGGACAACATGAATCTCAAAGTCTTCTTATTGCGGAGAATTTGGAATTAGATAGCGTCGATAACGAAAACCTAAACAAGGCACTCAAATCGCTCAATAGCTTCGGCTTTGTGGTCGAAGAATTTGGGCGAAATTTTTTTCGGGTCAATGGGTGCCCCCATTGGTTGAGCCCTGGAAGAAGTGTTTCTTTTCTTAAAGATTTTTTGGAGATTGCCCGAGAACAGGGTAATGGTGGTAGAACTTTTGATATTCTAATGGAAGTGATCATCCGTGAATCCAGATTTAAGGCAAAGGAAGTGGGTGGTTTCTCTGAACAGGAAATCGTTCTTTTGGCCAAAGAACTTATTTCGTGCAGAAATCCATATACTTGTCCTCAGGGAAGACCGACCTTCTTCGAAATCCCGACTCGCGAATTTGAAAATAAATTTCAACGAAAAATATGATTTCACAACAATTGAAAAAAATGCTTTCCCTAAAGTCAAATTTCATAGATTACTTTGAAGATGAAATTATGCTCTTACAAAATTCGATTACTCATTGCACCCCTCTTGATTCTTCCTATTCCTTTTTTTAATTCTTGTGTACTATCGGAATATGCCAATAAGACGAAAGATGCGATTGTCAAAGGCTCATCAATCGTAGGTGAAAAAGGCAAAGCAGCTTACGATTCGACAAAAGAGAATTTAGGTTTTGAAAAAAAGAAATCTTCAACAGTCAAACCAATGTCAGTTGCCATGACAAAATTTGGTGAAATGCCGGATGGGACCACTGTAAAAAAGTACACTTTAAGCAATGCCAATGGAATGCGGGTCGGCATTCTTAATTATGGCGGAACTGTGAAGGAAATTTTTGCTCCTGATCGTAACGGTGATTTTCAAAATGTATCTTTGGGTTTCGATAATCTGGATGATTATCGTGAAAAAAGTCCATATTTCGGATGTATTACAGGAAGGTATGCAAACCGGATTGCCAAAGGAAAATTCAAACTTGACGGAAAAGATTATCAATTGGCTACCAACAATGAACCCAATCACTTGCACGGAGGGATACGTGGTTTTGATAAATACGTTTGGGATACCAGAATCTTAGAGACTGGAACGGGTATTGAATTTTCGAGAACCAGTCCGGATGGGGAAGAGGGGTACCCGGGAAATTTAAGATGTAAAGTTAAATATACTTTGACCGATGACAACGAACTGGTGGTCGAATATGAGGCTAGGACTGACCTTGCTACTGTTATCAATTTAACCAACCACACCTATTTCAATTTGGGAGGAGAGGGATCTGAAACCATCTTGAATCATGAACTATTGCTTCCAGGTGATCGATTCGTTGCAACCGATGAAACAAATATTCCTACAGAAGTTGCTTCCGTGGAGGGCACTCCATTGGATTTCAGGAAATTTACCTCAATTGGTAAAAGAATTGAGGCAAATCATCCTCAGATCAAGTATGGGAAGGGCTACGACCATACATGGCTAGTTTCAACCGATGCAAACGAAGATGGTTTGTTTCACGCTGCAACGCTTAAAGACCCGCAATCAGGAAGAGTTTTGCAAATCCATACCGATCAACCTGGCATTCAGTTTTACTCCGGAAATTATTTGGATGGATCGATTACCGGTCATGGTGGAAAACCTTATCCGTTGCGCTCAGGCTTATGCCTTGAAACCCAAGTTTTTCCTGATAGCCCGAATCATCAGGGAGATGAAGGTTGGAAATCATGTGTCCTCCTCCCAAATGAGGTATACACTCATAAAACCGTACATCGATTTTATGCAGAATAGTTGTTCGCTAAAGATTTAACCATCTTCCATTTTCCTNGGCATTTGGCATGACCTTTGCCTNGTTTCTGTGTTTCCCTTCATGAAAACAGAAAAACCTGTACTTACATCACAATCAAATACCTTTAACTCACCGATGGATATAAATTGTGATCTGAGAGAAAGTATTCTTAGGCATCTTCGTTTGACCTTAGCCCGTCATTTGGGAAATGCATCCAAAAGAGAGATATGGATGGCAACTTGTTATGCAGTTAGAGATCGAGTTATAGATCGTTTTATTGAAACTCAGCAAAAGCATAATGAGATCAAGACCAGACGAGTTTACTATCTGAGCTTGGAATACCTNATGGGCCGGTTATTAAATTCGAATCTTTGTAATGTTGGAGTGCTGGGCGAGGCAAGGAGCGTTCTCAATGATTTGGGTTATGATTTGGATGAATTGTTGGATGANGAGCACGACATGGGTTTAGGAAANGGTGGTTTGGGGCGTTTGGCTGCATGCTTTTTGGATTCTATGGCAACCATGGATCTGCCTGCCATAGGATATGGAATCCATTATCAGTTTGGCCTGTTTCGGCAGAGTTTTGAGAAATGCAAACAGGTCGAGAAACCAGACGACTGGCTTAGAGAGGGAAATCCGTGGGAAATTGCTCGTCCTCAATATTCTCAGACTGTCAGATTGTATGGCGGGGTTGAGCATGGTTATGATGACCTAGGGAATTATTGTCCTCAATGGGTCAGATATAAGGAAGTGGAGGGGATACCATACGATTTGGCAATTGTCGGCTATGAAACGGAGACCGTAAATTTCCTTCGTTTGTGGGAATCAAAGTCCTCACAAGAATTGGATTTGCATATATTCAATCAGGGAGGGTACGTTGAAGCGGTGAGAGAAAAGGCAATGGGAGAGACTATTTCAAAGGTTCTTTACCCTAATGACGAAACCGANAGCGGTAAGGAACTCCGACTTGTTCAGCAATACTTTTTCGTGTCATGTTCACTTCAAGACTTGATTAGACGCTTTCGTAGAGAGCATGCGGACTGGAAAGAATTTCCCAAGAAGGTGGTAATNCAGCTTAACGATACTCATCCTGCCGTCGCAGTTTTGGAATTGCTGAGGTTCTTTTTGGATGAAGAGCGAATGCCATGGGAAGAAGCATGGATTCTTGTCCGTAATTCCTTTGCCTATACCAATCACACTCTACTCCCTGAAGCATTGGAAACTTGGGGGGAAAGTCTATTTGGAAAGGTATTACCAAGGCACCTGCAATTGGTTCTGGAGATTAATCGTCGTTTCCAAGAAGAAATCCGTACCCGTTTTCCCGGCGATGAAGACCGTGTGAACAGAATGTCGATTGTAGCTGATGGACAGATAAAAATGGCTTATCTTTCGGTTGTTGCGAGTCGTTCGGTAAATGGAGTTGCTGCCCTGCATACGCAATTGCTCAAAGAACGATTGATGAGCGATTTTGCTCAAATTTACCCTGATAGATTTAACAACAAGACGAATGGAATTACCCCNAGGAGATGGCTTCTTGGATGCAATCCAGAATTATATGAGTTGATTGATGAAGTTACCGAGCCTGGATGGATTACCGATCTTTCGAAATTGAGGAATTTGCAGAAAATGGCGAATGATACTCAATTTCAAGAAAGGTTTTTGGCGATCAAGCTGAAGAAAAAGAATTTTCTAGCAGCAATGATTCGTAAGAAACTTGGATTAGAGATCGATCCTGAAGCAATCTTTGATTCTCAAATCAAGAGATTGCATGAGTACAAGAGGCAGCATCTCAATCTTTTGCATATTTTGACGTTGTACAGAAGGATTTTACAAAATCCTGGATTGGAAATGAATAAGCGTGTCTTTATTTTCGGTGCAAAAGCCGCTCCGGGGTATCACCTGGCAAAAGTAATCATCCATGGGATCAACTTGGTTGCAAAAAAAATTAATAATGATGAAAGGATACGGGATTTGATTAAGGTAGTTTTTTGGCCCAATTACGGGGTTTCTGCTGCAGAAAAAATTATTCCAGCAACTGATGTGTCTGAGCAGATTTCAACGGCAGGAAAGGAAGCCTCAGGTACTGGAAACATGAAATTTGCTCTTAATGGTGCGTTGACAGTAGGAACTTTAGATGGAGCTAATGTTGAAATAAGGGACGAAGTGGGCGAAGAAAACATATTCATTTTTGGGCATACTGTAGATGGGATCCAAAAGTTAAGGGATGAGGGCTACGACCCAATATCCTATTACGAGGAAGACATTGAGTTGAAAGCTGTAGTTGATTGGTTGTCTTCAGACTATTTTTCGTCGAATGAAGGTGCAGTCCTTGTGGATTTGGCCAAGAGTCTTCTTGAGTGGGGTGATCCTTACTTTGTTTTAGCAGATTATCGTGCTTATGTGGAGACTCAGGAAAAAATAAACCTTGCTTACGGAGAGAAGCAAAATTGGGCGAAAATGGCTATCAGTAATGTTGCAGGTTCAGGAAAGTTTTCCTCTGATCGAACAATCGGTCAATATGCAAAGGATATCTGGCATCTTGATCCTGTAAGATGATTAAGCGATCTGGTTGCCAAGGTTTTTCATTCTTTTTAAAACAACTGATTTTAGTTTTTCTTTTTCCCGTTTTTTTGAAGGGAAANNTTAATGATNCTCCTTTCCTTCCGGGAGAAAAACTTGAATACGAGTTAAGTTGGGGTTTTTTTCCAGTTGGAGCAGCTTTCATAGAAGTAGTTCCTGCTGATCGAANTCCAGAAGCATCTTGGATGATTCGATTCTCNGTAAGAACTAATAGTTTTGCCGATGCTTTCTATAAAGTAAGAACAGAAGCAACTACTTGGGTTGACTCCAATTTTTCGAAGTCTTTGAGGTATGAAAAATTCCAACAGGAGGGAAAAACCAAAAAGAAAATAAAAGTAGAGTTNGATTATTACCTCAAAAAAGTAACTTATCTTGAGAATAATTTACAACCACGGTATCTGATGTTGGAAAAAAAGGTTTATGATCCTTTGGCCATTGCCTACGCTTTTAGATTTCATCCAGCTGAGATGGGCATTGGGCGGGTNTTACCCGCTTGTGACGGAAAGAAATTTCTTGATGTGAAAATAAATGTAGGAAGCCGTGAAAAAGTGAAGGTTCCTTTTGGGGAGTTTTGGGCAAATGATGTTGTTCCTGAAATGAAAAATTTGAGTGGCGTATTCAAGAAGAGCCCGAAGGGTATGCTAAGGGTTTGGTATTCTGCGGACAATAGAAGNATACCCGTAAAAATAAGCAGCAAAGTTGTGGTAGGTAACTTCACTGCGAGNCTAATCAAAGCCTCGGGACTGCAAAGAGAAAAAATTAATTAGCTTCTGGAGGCTTATTTTTCATAAGCTCNACAAAAGAGCGCAGTGCTGGAGTCAACAGTCTTGACTTCTTGTGTATGATTGCCAGAGGACGGTTATGCATCCCACCTTCGAGTTTATAGGTTACAAGTTGTTTACGCTCAGATTCGGTAATCACGGTGTTTGCGGGTAGGATGGCAATGCCGGCATTGATTTCAATTGCTCGCTTAACCGTTTCAACATTATCAAATTCCATGGCTACCGAGACTTGAATGCCAGCACGNTTTAGAATTTCATCCGTAGCTTTGCGGGTTGGAATGTCCCGTTCGAAAGCGATGAAATCCATCCCAGCCAAGTCATCAATGGAAATTGCCCGTTTTTTGGTAAGTTTGTGCTCTGGGCTCATCGCAATTATCAATTCATCGTTGGCAAAAGGGACAATGGAAAGGTCTTTGTGGAGTTTTGGGAATGCAACCAAGCCAATATCTGCGGTTCCGTGCAACACATCTTCATAAACCAAGTTGGCCCGACGGTATTCGACCCTTGCATTGACTGATGGAAACTGTTTGATGAATAACTTGAGATAAGGTGGGAGTTCATGCAAACCTATACTGTTTACGGTGGAGATTTGAATTGTTCCACTTACNATGTTGCTCATTTCCTGNATTTCGCAATTCAGTTTTTCATACAGTCCAAGGATGTCTTTATAAGTTGTGTAAAGAACTGTTCCTTGCGGGGTCAGTCTGAATTTTTTTTGGCTTCTGTCTATAATCAGCATGTCATAATGTGCTTCCATGGCTTTAAGTTGCTGACTNACTGCTGACTGAGTTACTTCATTCAATCTGGCTGCTTTGGAAAAACTTTTTGTTTCGACTAAATCACAAAAGGTTTTGAAATTTTGAATGTGCATAATATTTATTTATTAANNCAGCTTATAATAAGCAAATTTTATATTCGAAAAACTTATGATTACTAAAAGTGAATTTTCCACTAATTTGTCTACAGTTAAGAAGCAAATTCAGGATGCATGCGATAGCAGTGATAGATCACTGGATGAAGTAAGACTTCTTCCNGTGACAAAGAATTGGCCAGTCGAAGCCGTAAGTTATTGTATGGCTCATGGAATTGTAAGAGTTGGGGAGAATAGNGTGCAAGAGGCTCTTGCGAAAATGGATGTTGAAAAGGGTATGGAATTTGAACTTATCGGTCATCTCCAGAGTAACAAAGCCAAATTGGCTGTTGGTGCATTTAANCGCATCCAATCGATTGATTCCTCCAAGATTTTAAATTTGGTGGGTAGGCTTGCTAAAGAAAAAAATATTGTACAAGAAGTTCTGCTACAGGTGAATGCAGGAAATGATCCAGCGAAATATGGGATTCCGATCGAAGAGGCTCGGCAATTATTGGAAGAAGCCTTGGGCATTNCCTCGATTTCCGTTAAGGGCTTTATGACAATTGCTCCTTATGCTCCCAATAATAATGAANTTTCTAGACAATGTTTCTCTAAACTTAGAGAATTACGAGATAATNTTGCACAAAGTTATGGCATGAAGTTCGGGGAATTATCGATGGGAATGTCCGGAGATTTAAAAGAGGCAATTTCTGAAGGCAGTACCATGATACGATTGGGCTCTGCCTTATTCGGACAAAGGTTGTGAATTCAATGAGNCTTNNAGAGANTGCTTGCTACTTGAGTGTAGTAGATGCAATCTTTATCAGATGAACAAGGAAAAAGTCGTAGGAAATTTACATTGGCCTTCCGAGAAGGCTCTTTGTTCATTGTTGGATGACGAGTCTGCAGTCGTAAGAAAGTCCATTTTTGCATTATTTGAATCTTTCCCAGAGCGTGGACGATCATTTCTCAACAAGCTAATTTCGCAATCAGACGATCTTGCAGTAAAGCATGCCAAAGAAATACAAAAGGAACTGGGCTGGACCGATGGAAAAGAAGACTTTTTGAATTTTATTCGTTCCAAGAGATATGAGTTGGAGACTGGTTGGTATTTACTGGATCGAGTTATTTATCCAAATTTAGATTCCTCCGTTTCCAGTCTTCAACTGGATAAATTGGCTGACCGGGTGAGGGATCTGTTGACAGCACACTCAGATCCAAAACAAACCTGTTTAACCATCAATCGGGTACTTTTCCATGAGTATGGATTCCGTGGGGCAGGAAAAGACTTTGAGAATCCTCAAAACAGTTTTTTGCATCAAGTTCTTGAGAAAAAAAAGGGGCTGCCAATTACCTTATCGCTCATTTACATTCTTGTTGCCAGACGTGCTGGAATTGATCTTGAGCCAATTGGGCTCCCCGGGAGATTTATGGTAGGTTGTTTTGTTGCAGAGATGCCATTTTACATAGATGTCTGGGCTGGTGGAAAGATGATTGATTTGGAAGAGATGGGCGAATATATGGGTATCTCAATAGAAGAATCTTCTGGGGGGATTCTTCTCCCAGTTACAGTTGCTGAAATGCTTGCTCGTGGATGTAGAAATCTGGCTCATCATTTTTCGATAAAAGGGCAGAGACAGGAAGCAGATGTTTTCCATCGGTTTGTATCTGAGTTCGAAAAAATACTGGGCATGCGATCGAATGCGTGAGTTGCCTTTAACGATTGAAAATGTCGTTGAGCATTCGAGCCCACAAGTTGGTTTGGCAGTTCTCGGGCACCCCATCAATCACTCGATCAGTCCTATCCTTCATCATGCAGCACTGGAGAATCTCGCAAGCACAGAACCATCCTTTGCAGATTGGACTTATGAAAGGTTTGATGTTAAACCTGAAAATCTCGAAGTAGCCTTAAATAGGTTATCAAAATCAGGATATTTAGGTTTGAATTTAACCATTCCCCATAAAGTAGAGGTACTCGGACTATTGAATGGCTTGGATCGCGAAGCTTCCCTAATAGGTGCGGTCAACACCCTGATTTTCAGAGATGGCGAGTGGTACGGTCAAAATACGGATGGATATGGATTACAAAAAGCATTGGAGAATGAACTTAATTGTAATCTTGCAGGGTCTCAAATTCTAATTCTCGGGGCAGGTGGTGCGGCTAGAGCTGCTGCAGTTCAGTCTCTGCTTGCAGGTGCAAGAAACGTTCATATCCACAACCGTTCGTTCGATAGACTGAATGATCTGCTAAACCTCTTAAGTAACGAATTTGACGGAGGGCAAATGAGTGGATCAACGCCTGATGATGTCAGGTGTGAGGACTTCATTGGCCAAAATTGGATTATCATAAATGCCACTTCTCTAGGCTTGAATGCAATGGATTCCTCACCCCTTTTCATGTCCTGCTCGGAGTTTGGCAAAGAAACAGTAGTTTACGATATGATTTATAATCCACCTCAGACATCATTGCTGACCGAAGCGGAAAAGGCAGGATATAAATGTGCTAATGGTCTTTCAATGTTGATATACCAAGCTGCTAAATCATTGGAAATATGGACAGATAGGGCAATTGCTGCTGAAGCAATGTTTGAAGCTGCAAACAATCATTTTCGTGCCTGAATTTTATTTGCAAATTTTTGCTGATCCTATTTTGAGAGGTACCATAGGTTTTGCTTTGGGAGCCGTAACTGGAAGTTTTCTGAATGTTTGCGCATCGCGTATTCCAAATGGATTATCGATCATTCGTCCGGCATCAAGGTGTCCGAATTGTAATGATGGAATCGCATGGAAAAATAATATTCCAATTGTTTCGTGGTTATTTCTTAAGGGAAAGAGTAAATGTTGTGATTACAGGATTCCATTACGTTATTTTGTTTTGGAATTTCTCACGGCTGTTTTATTTGCCTTCTTTTTCGTAAGTTTTGGAAACATTAATGACTATCACTATCTTTTGACTTCCTTGATTTTCATACCAATCATAATGGTTGTCATTGTCATTGATCTCGAAACCATGACAATACCCGACAGGTTTAGCATCGGTGGTGCAATGGTTGGGTTAATTTTGTCCTTCTTGATGCCCGCTCTTCATGGCTTTTCCAATGAACCGTTATTTCTCGAAAGAGTTTCCGCATTACTTGCCTCTTTATTGGGGATGCTTATTTCCTCTTCCATTTTGTATTGGATTGGCGCAATCGCTGAAAGACTCATGAGAAGAGAGGCTTTAGGTCAAGGCGATGTTAAATTACTTGGGTTTGTTGGTGCATTTTGCGGATGGCAAGGTGGATTGTTCGTCATATTCGGGGGAGCGATAGTGGGGACAGTTCTTTTGATTCCTGTGATGATCATTTCAAAATTTGCTTCTCGAAAAGACGATTCGGATCATGGCAATGGAATTGGGTTGGGCATGGAAGTTCCATTTGGACCCTTTTTGGGGATTGCCTCAATCTTCTACTTTTTGGGTCTTAGAGAATTTGTGGAAGATTGGTTTGAAACCTCTTTTGCCGATTTTATTGTTTTCTTTTCCGGATTATGATCCTTTTAGCGTTGAAGAAATGAACCTTTCAAGAGAGGATGTGTTATTTCTTATGCTATAAATATTCTCAATAATGAAAAAGCTTCTAGTAGCAAACCGTAGTGAAATTGCAGTAAGAATTTTTCGTTCTGCCAATGAGTTAAATCTCAGGACAGTGGCGATCTATGCTGAAGAGGATCGTTTTGGAGTACACAGATTTAAGGCAGACGAGTCATACTTGGTCGGTCAGGGCAAAGGACCTGTAGCAGCTTATCTTGACATCGATTCGATCATTTCAATCGCAAAGGCTAGGGATGTGGACATGATCCACCCAGGATATGGCTTTCTATCTGAGAATGCTCAATTCGCCCGGGCCTGCGAAAATGCCGGGATAACATTTGTTGGACCTAATCCCGAACTTTTGGAGAAAATGGGGGATAAGGTAGCCGCTAAAAAAGCTGCGGATCTTGCTGGTGTACCCACTTTACCCGCAACACCAAGCCCTGTTTCAAAGGCAAGCGATGCTCTCAAGTGGGGAAGGAAAATTGGTTTTCCATTGATAATTAAGGCTGCATTTGGAGGTGGTGGAAGAGGAATGCGGGTAGTAAACAAGGAGGAGGATTTGAAGCCAATGTTAGAAGAAGCTCAGGGAGAGGCTGAAAGAGCGTTTGGGAATCCAGCAGTTTTTCTTGAGCGTTATATTGGAAGAGCAAAACATCTTGAGGTTCAAGTGTTGGGAGACAGGTATGGTAATGTAGTTCATTTGCATGAAAGAGACTGTTCCGTTCAAAGAAGATATCAAAAAGTTGTAGAGGTTGCTCCCTCGATTGGATTGCCCGCAGAGGTGGTAAATGATCTTTGTAATGCAGGAGTAGAGCTTGCACGCAAGATTGGCTACGACAACGCTGGTACAGTTGAGTTTCTTTTGGATCAGGACACAAAAGAATGGTTCTTCATTGAGATGAATCCTAGAATCCAAGTTGAACATACAGTGACCGAGCAGATTACTGGGATTGATATCGTAAGATCTCAAATTCTTGTTGCCATGGAGCATAAGCTGCACGATCAAAAAATTAGTATACCTAGCCAGGAACTAATTGCACGCAACGGATGTGCAGTTCAATGTCGTGTGACTACGGAAGATCCAGAGAAGGATTTCAGTCCTGACTATGGGAAAATACTTTCTTATCGTTCTGCAGCCGGTTTTGGCGTTAGGTTGGATGGGGCAATGGGTGATACTGGCTCAATCATTACTCCATTTTATGATTCCTTGTTGGTCAAGCTGACCACTTCCGGTCCAAATCTTTCTCAAGCATTGGATAGAATGCATCGAGCATTGCGTGAGATGAGAATTCGTGGCGTGAAAACCAACATACCTTTTTTGGAGAATGTCATTACTCACAAGGAATTTGTTAAAGGTAATGCCACAACGCGGATGATTGATGTGACACCGAGCCTTTTCAAATTCAAGGCAAGAAAGGATCGGGCCTCAAAGCTCTTGAGTTANTTGGGTGAGGTAATTGTAAATGGCAANCCACAGGTTAAAGGCAGGCCAAGGATTCAAACCCCNCTTCCCCTTATAGTTCCTGAGTGCAAGAATGCTGACCTACCTCCAAACGGTACCAGGAATTTACTGCTTTCATTGGGAGCGGATAAATTTTCTCAATGGTTACGAGACCAAAAACCATTGATGGTAACTGACACGACACTTCGAGATGCACACCAATCCCTNTTGGCTGCTCGGATGAGAACTTTTGACATGTTGGAAATTGCAGATTTTCTTTCCAAAAAAGTTTCAGGTTTGTTCAGTTTGGAAATGTGGGGTGGTGCGACCTACGACACATGTATGCGATTTTTGGGCGAGTGTCCCTACGAACGTCTTCGTTCACTACGTGAGAAAATACCAAATATTCTTTTTCAAATGCTTCTGCGTGGATCAAATGCAGTTGGTTATGCCAATTACCCTGACAATGTTGTCAGAGAGTTTGTCATTCATTCTTCGGAAGCTGGCATGGATGTTTTCCGTATTTTTGATTCTCTTAATTACCTTCCAAATCTGAAGGTTGCGATGGAGACCGTCGTTGAGAAAACACCTTCATTGTGCGAAGCTGCAGTCTGCTTTACTGGTGATTTTACTGACTCCAATGAAGAAAAATACGTTCTCAGCTATTATGTTGAACTCGCTAAAGAGTTAGAGAAAATGGGAGCAAATATTCTGGCAATCAAGGACATGGCTGGACTTTGTCATCCTTTGGCTGCGAGTAAACTAGTTAAAACTCTGAGAAATGAAATTGGAATACCGATACATTTCCATACCCACGATTCAAGTGGAATATCTTCATCATCGATTATTAAGGCGGTTGAAGCTGGAGTTGATGTTGTTGATTTGGCAATCTCATCCCTGTCGGGATGTACCAGTCAGCCAAATCTTAATTCAATTGTGCANGCGTTGAGAAATGCACCTCGTTCAACTGGATTGGATGTGGATGCTCTCAATAAACTGTCGATATACTGGGAGGCAGTTAGACAATTCTACTCGCCTTTCGATACATCGCCCCCTTTTGGAAGCGCAGAAGTCTTTCAGCACCAGATGCCAGGTGGACAATATACCAATCTTCGTGAGCAGGCCNGTGCTTTGGGGTTGGGCAAAAGATGGCCTGATGTGGTAACTACATATCAGGATTGCAATCGCTTATTAGGTGATATCGTCAAGGTGACTCCCAGCAGTAAAAGCGTAGGTGACCTTGCGATNTTTCTAATCACCAAGGGAGTNAAGCCAGAGGATNTAGTTAATNTACCGGAAGAAACAGGATTTCCCCAGTCTGTGATTGATTTGTTGTCAGGGAATTTGGGGCAACCCAAAGGTGGATGGCCAAAAGCAGTACAGAAAGTCATTCTAGGAAAACAAAAGGCAAAAAAAGGTCGTCCCGGTGCCTCTGCCCCCAAAATGGACCTCAAGAAAGTAAGGGCCTCTTTAATAAAGAAAATTGGAAAGCAATGTACNGAGGATGATTTGTTTTGTTCAATAATGTATCCTCAAGTATTTGAGGAATTTCAGGACTTTAAGAAAAAATTTGGAGATGTTTCCGTGCTTCCAACATTAGCTTACTTTCACGGCTTGGAAAATGGGGAAGAGATTTCTATNACNATTGAAGAGGGAAAAACTCTTTTTATCAAATTGCTCCATGTCGGGGAACCTGACGAGAAGGGTATTCGATCCATCACTTTTGAACTTAACGGCAAGGCTCGAACCACATTGGTGCAGGATAAGAGCGTCAAGGGTGATGCAAAAGCCAGAGAAAAAGCGGATGCGGCCAACGAAAAGCATATTGGNGCCCCAATACCTGCTATCATTAGCAGTATTGCGACAAGTGTTGGAAAATCAGTTTCAAAAGGGGATAAAATAGCTGTTTTGGAAGCAATGAAAATGCAAACCACAATTTATGCCTCATGCGATGGTATTATTGATGAAATAGTTGTTGGTGTTGGTGATTCAGTTGAATCAAAAGATCTTATNGCGAGAATCAAATGATTGTTTCCTCATTTCNAAAACAGTATGCTAGAGTTATGACCCAAAATATTTTGAAAAATTCTCCCTTTAAAATGTTTTTTATCATCTGCCTCTTTAGTAGTTTTTCTCAAGGAGTTGAGGGGCTTGGATCTAACTTGGTTTTTGCTGATTCAAAATTGGAGANAGCCATTGCCAGAAATATTGGTGTTGAAGTNAATGAACTGAGCTCGACCGTTATTAGAGAGAGATTAAGATTTTTTGAATTGAATGATGCCAATATCAAAGATTTGCGGGGAATTGAACATGCCGCCAATTTGGAGACTCTNATTCTTAGAAATAACCTGATNAACGATGTTTCACCAATTGCAAGCCTTCCCAAATTAAGAAAATTGGACNTATCCGGGAATTCAATTGGTAATTTAGGTTCTTTTTTAAANGACGACGAAACTAGGAACCTAGAGGAAATTAATCGCATCAAAAAAGATCTACTTTCAAACAGGCTTTCGGATATCCAAAAGAGAGATCTGGTTCTAAGNCTTACTTCCTTGGAGAGGAGCAGGTATTCAATCAGCAAGTCGTTGACTGATCTAAATCTATCGAGAAACCGAATGCTGGGGCTCTCCGGGATCGAAAATTTCACNAAACTCAGGACTCTGAANGTTTCTTACAATTCTCTATTGGATTTGGATGGGATTAATTCTCTCCAAAATCTCGCAAACCTTTATTTGCAGGGTAATCAACTTGGAATTCAAGAATCTTATGAGGATTTAAACAAAAATAAGAGTTACGATACAGGGGAACCATTTAAGGACTTAAGTGGAAATGGTAAATGGGAAGGAAATGCTCTTGATTCGCTTAAAACAATGCGATCTTTGACCAATCTTTATCTGTTCGACAATCATCTTGCGTCTTTGAGATCTTTTGAGGATTTGCCTTCGTTACAAGTTCTGCTTCTTTCCGGAAACAAGTTGAAAGACTTATCGGGTCTCGAAAATTGCAGAAGGTTGCGTAAACTTCATCTNAACAACAATTATATTACAAATNTAAGCGTATTGGGTGAACTTCCTAATCTAACTGATCTGCAACTNTCGGAAAATCGAATCTGTGATATCAGAACTTTGGCGAAACTGGGTCAATTGAAGGAACTACATTTGCAATTCAATCACATTCGAAATGTTGAGAGCCTTAAGTTTCTAAATAANCTTCAGCGACTTTCTCTTAGTGGAAATTTNATCGAAAGCTTTAGTTTTTTAGCAGCACTCGAAAATCTTTACACTTTGAACATTTCNAATAANTTCCTTGCATCCAAACCGAACATGGACCGACTTGAGAGCTTGTCCAACTCGCGAAATAAAGAAGTTTTTTACAGTAATCAGTCCAAACCCATAGNTTCGCTNACTAAACTTGNGATGACACTTGCGTCAAATGAAGTGTTTAATCGCAATCTAAATGATTTCTTGGGGCAAAGAGGNTTCGATCGATTTTCTGAATTTATTGCCTCAAAATCATATACCGAAACCCAGAAGGACATTTTATATTCAAAGTGGAATGAGTTGTTGATTAAGGAAATGGATTTGGAAAATTCTGGATTTGAGGGAATCCAGTAAGAAAAATTTCTTATTTTCAGTTATCAAAATAGATGAGCAAAGCCAGAATTCCAGAAACNAACAAGCTCAACAAAAANAGNCAATTCAATATATATTTCTGCAAGGAATGAGAACGTACCATCTTTTCCAAAATTCTTTTNATTTTCTTTAAAAATTTATGTTTCAATCTCTNTTCAACTCTTGTGGTAAATTTCTTTTTAGTCTTGTGGAACCATTNCTCTCATGGACTATGCTTTAATCTATTCTAGTNTATTTGCATGTCGGTAAAACAACGAACTATACGTAATGAATGCTCCATTAAAGGCAAGTCTTTGCATACTGGAAATGAAGTAACTCTTACTTTAAAACCAGCAAAACAATCCTCTGGATATGTCTTTAGGCGTGTTGATTTATATGGAAAACCTGAAATCAAACCTACTAGTTCTACAATCTGTGACTTAGTCAGAAGTACAACAATCTCAAACGGTAATGCCAAGGTTCATACCATAGAACATATTTTAAGCGCTCTTGCAGGAAGTGGTATTGATAATGCAATAATTGAGCTTGATTCCAGTGAACCACCGATCCTCGATGGCTCCTCTCGTCAATTTGTTGATTTGATAATGCAGGCAAAACCAATCGAATTGGAAGCGGATAGGGAGTACTTGGAAATTNATGAACCAGTTTGCGTCAGTGAAGGAAATCGTTCNCTGATTGCTCTTCCCTTTGANGGTTTNAAAGTTACTTGCACTTCTTCAGATGACAGGGGAGTTCANGTTCAACANATGTCGATAGACATTGACCCTGAAACTTATGCTTCCAGCATTGCTCCAGCAAGAACATTTACATTGTATGAAGACATTGAAGAACTCTTGAAAATAGGAAAAATTCGCGGTGGGAGTCTTGATAGTGCGGTTGTGATAAAAGGAGACAAGATCCTTTCCAANGAACCTCTTCGTTTTGAGGATGAATTTGTCAGGCACAAAATTCTGGATATCGTTGGTGATCTTTGTCTTCTGGGAAAACCTTTGAAGGCACATATTGTCGCAGTTCGACCAGGTCATTCTTTNAACTCCAAGCTGACTGCAGAAATCATAGATTCTCAATCTTCGAAAACTGTGAAGAAAGGAATGGATTCTGACGCAGCAGAGAACAGAAAATCATTTATTCTTCCGGAGGAGACCTTTTTGGATGTTAGAAGAGTTTTGGATGTTTTACCCCACCGCTATCCATTTGTTATGATTGATAAGGTGATCAGGATTGAAGGAAACGAATCTATAACCGGAGTTAAGAACGTATCAATCAATGAACCCTATTTTACAGGTCATTTCCCTGGCCATCCTGTTATGCCTGGCGTTCTGCAACTAGAAGCTATGGCTCAGGCTGCTGGAATACTGCTGCTTAGAAGAGCAAGTTCTGAGGGCAAAGTTGCATTTTTCATGAGTGCCGACAAGGTAAAGTTCCGAAAGCCTGTTGTNCCAGGTGATCAAATGTTGATTAAGGCTGATCTAATCAAGGTTAGGGGGGATAAATTGGCTACCGCCAAAGTATCATGTTTTGTNGGGGATAAGGAAGTTTCCTCTTCCAATCTTATGTTCTCCCTTGTCGAAGCAAAAGAAACCTTGTGATGGGTGTTGACATCCATCCTATGGCAGTAGTTGAGGAAGGTGCTCAATTTGGGGTGGGAGTATCTGTTGAAGCTTTTTGCCATATTGGTAAATTGGCGAAAATTGGAGACAATTCAATCATTAGGCATCACGCATCAGTTGAGGGTGATGTGATAATGGGCACGGATAATGAAATTTTTCCATATGCTTATGTTGGCGGACTTACACATGACCTTAAGTTTGAGGGGGGAACACCCAAGCTTCGGATTGGATCCAATAACGTATTCAGAGAGTACGTTACCGCACATGTTGCAACAAAGGATAATGAATTTACCTCAATTGGGTCCAATAATGTATTTCTTGCCTACAGTCACATTGCCCATGATTGCGTGGTTGGTAATGAGGTCGTCATGAGCAGCCATTCNGCCTTAGGTGGGCATGTAGAAATTGATGATCATGTAAACATTGGGTGGGGTGCGGGAGTACACCAATTTTGTCGGTTAGGAGCATACTCGATGGTTTCAGCTTGTTCAAAGTTAGTTCAGGATGTTCCTCCTTTTATGCTGGCGGACGGTTCTCCTGCAGAAGTCCGCTCGATCAATAAGGTTGCTCTNGAAAGAGCTGCCTTTTCAAATGAGGACATGGATGTGATTAAAAATTCATTTAAAATTTTATACAGAATGTCGCTTAACAAATCCCANGCGGTAGGCAAAATTCAGGAAGATTCTCCTCTAGCTTCCAATAAAAGGGTACGTCAAATACTGCAATTTGTGGAAAAAAGCCAACGTGGGCTTGCTTGAATTGATAACTGTTTGAGATTAGTTATTTTAACGATCATGGTGATGATCAAAATCTACTGCACTGTTGTAATATGGATTCAGAGTCTCATTTAAATAAGGTCTACTGAATTCATCTGCATCTAGAGTATGCTGAATGGAATCTGACTGATTTTCCTCAATTAGCTCATCTTGGAGATCTCTCTCAGAGACTTGGCGGGAAAGGCTTCTTTCATCCCAGTACATATCATTATGAACATTCTCAGGTGTAGGTTCTTCATCAAGAGTATCATTGCGGATAACTTCCCAATTCGGATCTCTGGTGCAGTCGATACCAGTTTTATCGAAGTTGTCTACACTTGGT
>NZKO01000058.1 GCA_002692535.1 Opitutia bacterium | reverse complement strand
TTGATCGTAAAGCAAGAACTGAAGGATTTGTGAAATATTTTGAGCCCATGAAAATGGGCAAAATTAAACTTGCGAAAGGCAAGGGCGAACTAAAGCTTCAGGCAACTAAGATACCGGGAGATCAGGCACTGGAATTTCGGCTGCTAATGATCAATAGAGTCGAAGAGGGTAGTTGAGTTTAGCTTAAATTTATGCGGCTTGCCGCAGCTCTTCCATGGCCAACTGGCGCTTGAGTTCACGAAATCCAATCATTTTGCTGTTCTCTTCATCCCAGAGTCTAAACTTAAGAGACTTTAGACTACTTAGAAGATTGAGTTCTGGGGCTACCTGAAAATAGGGGTCCGATTTGTGGCAACGTTCCAAGTTGTAGTTTGGAATCATGGCATTTAGGTGGTGAATGTGATGGAATCCAATGTTTCCCGAAAACCATTGCATGATTCTTGGCAGTTTGTAATAGCTGCTACCTTCCATGGCAGCTGCGGTAAAGTCCCAATCCTCACCTTGTGCCCAATAGGTATCCTCAAACTGATGCTGAACATAGAACAGCCAAATTCCGCAGGTTCCAGCAACAGCCATCATCGTAACCTGAATCAGCAAAAATGGAAGAAATCCAAAAATAGCAATCATGACTGAACACCATACCAAAAGCGTCAGATTCATGACATAGACGGAACGGCGTTCCCTAGGCTTACATTTTTTTGATGGAAATCTTTCCAAAACGAAAAAGAGAAACAGCGGGGCGATTCCAAAAAGAATTAGTGGGTTACGGAGAAAACGATAACTAATTTTGACCCACCTGGATGAAGCAAGGTATTCCTGTACGGTTAGGGTCCAGATATCTCCAATACCTCTTTTATCCAAGTCACCATTGGTAGCGTGATGAACGGCATGCTCCCATTTCCAATGATGGTAGGGGGTGAAGGTAAGCATTCCAGTAATAAAACCAAGAATGTTGTTGGCCCGTTTTGTTTTGAAAAAGGAACCATGACCACAGTCATGAAAAATAATGAAGGCACGTATGAGAAAAAGACCTGCAAGCATTGACAAGGGGATACAAAGCCAAAGCGATACAGACTTAACAAAAAATAAGCTAATCCAAATGGCAGCGATGGGACCGAGGGTGTTGACTATTTGCCAAGTTGCCCGACCCACATCCGGTTTTTGGAATTCCGCTACCAATACTTTCCATTCAGCCACTGATTTGTGGGCAGACGAATTTGTGTTTTTATTTTCCATCCTGACTCTATGACATCAGTTTGTGGGATGATTAGCAAGGACTTAGAGAGAAAATTGATACCATCCTTTTGGTAGCAGAATTATGGAAGTTTGCCTGTTTTTAGAAAGTGCAAGGTTGCTTCCCGAGCGATTTTGTTATTCATCAAAAACGGATGGGCAGATTGAACCTTTAGGAATTCCTTCATTCCCTGAATGCGAGTTCTTGCCACTGAGACCTTCCCGTCATCCGTTCCTGGGATCATTTGGGAAAGTATGGGATTGATCGATCGTGTTCCCGCAATGACGAAAAGCTCGAAGTTAACGGGTCCGAGAATATTGGGGAAACTTTCGGGGTCGGTTCCCAGCTGCAGGGAAGCGGGTCCATTTATCATTTTGAAAACTTTCATTTTCCCAAGTTTGTCAACTATCTCGCTTCCCTGATTGGGAGGTCCCAGCATGACTGCTTTTCCGATGTTGGAAAATGGATCCACTTTTTGAATCTGCCTTAAAAGGATTCCTCCCATTGAATGAGTGACAAAATGGATTTTTTCTGCGGATCTGGTCTTTGGGTTTTCGGAAATTCTTTCTCTTACTTGTTTTGCCAGTTCGGGGATTGGAAATTTTCTGGATGGATATTCAAGATTGGTAACAGAAAATTTATGATCTCTCAAAAATCTCTCCATTCCTATCATTGACGAAGACGATCTTGCCAGTCCATGAAGAAGAAAGACATGCTCATCCATTCTGCCATGCGAGTAATCCATTGAAACAAAACCAAGTGAAAAAAGGAGCAGCAGCCTTTTCAATTTTTAACCAAGAAGACGTACGGGAGCCTCATTTTTGAGGTCCAGCAGGATGGCAATGTTGAGAAAGGTTATCTCCCCCATGGTTCGGCATTGTGAGAACCGACTGTCCTGATGAAATCTTTCAAGGTCGACTTTCAGGGTATTCAATTGCTGATCACTGGAAATGGTATCTTCGCACATCGATTCCCGTAAGCGGGCGATGCGGGTGGGTGCGACATTGAACCTGCGCTTGATCAAGGTTCTTTCTTCGCGCTGATACTGGTGACTGGTTTCCACATTGATCAATCGGCTGCATAGGTTGACCACGGGAAGATTGTTTTTGAAAAACTGAGGCAAATAAAAGGACTTGCGTCCTTCGTAGGACTGTTGATCGAAATCGATGGCTCGGACACGGTACTGATTTTGCTCAAAATCAGGAGTCATCTCCACCACATAATTATAGGCCCGCATATCGCCCAAGAGACGGACAAAACATCTTTCATTAAATTTGATGAACTCCTTGGCTAGCCGAACCTCGTTGAGATCTTCCCTTTCAAGAAAGTTCTCAATGAAATCATCCCCAGGAACTCCAATGATATGCTCTTCCACTAAGGTATCCTGATCGACATGAAAATTTATCTCGTTGGGAGAAAGTAGTTGTTCCAGTTCCAGTCCATAAATTCGAGAAGCATCCGCTTTTTTTACGTAAAAGTAATCATGATTGTCATTGTAATGGTTCACGATACGGATGCGGAAAGGTTTGGTGTTTCCAAAGGTACAGTAATCAACCCGATCAACATATAAATTATCAAGGATCTTTTGATCCCCGCCACCACGGAGTAAAACATAAATCTTCTTCAACCCCTCGAAAATCTCTTTCCCGTAGTGCTGGTCGTAAACCATGCTTTGCCAAAGTGTATCCTCATTTTTTTCATTCATCAGTGGATAGGCATCCACACTTTGTAGAAGATTTTCATATTGAACGGCCAATGAAATTTCCCGTTTGTATTGGCTCAGATAGTTTCTGAGTCTCCCACTAATGGGATAGAATTGTTTCTTCTTTTGAACATCTTTATTCATGAGGAACCTCTAAAGGGTAGGAAGAAAAAAAGCCCGGACAAGAATAAAGCCAGAATCAATCACCGTGGAGCAACTCTAAGGGTTTTTCTTTGAGGATCTTGCGAGTCGAAAATTCTGCGGTGATCCACGAAAGAAAAGTGACAGCGATTATCATCGATGCCGGCAGTTCCCAGTGAAAGCTCCAGACACGATCGAAAATATAATGTGAAATGACAAAACTTGCTCCNGAACTCAGTGATACTCCAATCACTGCAGCAAGAAAACCCAATGAGCCAAANTCGATTCGCACAAGATTTCGAAGATCNGAAAAAGAAGCCCCAAGGATTTTCTGCAGATTGATTTCGTTTCTCTGACGGCGAGCTTTTTCAACGGAAATCGTATGGAGAATAATCAATCCCACAAGAATCGAAAGGATGGCCATGACTTTGAGGGCCCAGGTCATCTGAGTGATTACTTGAAGAATTTTCTTACCGGTCCGCTCCACATCTAGAATGGAAATTGTGGGAAACTTTTGAACAATAAGGTCCTGAATAAGAATTTTCTCATCTTCAGATAACTGATCAATGGTTCCGATAAATGTCTTTGGTGCCCGCTCAAGAACTCCCGGTTGCATTTGCACGAAAAAATTTGGCTGAAAACTTGTCCAGCGCACTCTGCGGATATTAACGACTTTCGCATCGATTTTCACTCCACTGACTTCAATGGTTATTTGATCACCCAGATCAATATCCAGTGATTCGGCATATTTCTGTTCCACNGAAATTTCTGCCGGCTGACTATTGTTTGAATCATAGGATGATCGTACCATTCTTCCCCGTATGATCTCTTCACTTTCCAGTAATGTGCCACGATAGCTCAGATTGAAACTCCGATTGCGAAAAGCATTACGTCTTTGTTCGTCGGGATTATCAAATTCACGGTCCATTCTTTGCATCGATTCAAATGCAATATCCTTAACGGCAAGGAGCTTTCCTCTCACCCAAGGGGTAAGATTGCGNAGTGGTCGCCCCTGTAGATTNAGGGTCTCGGATAAGGAATCCACATGTTCTTCCTGAATGTCGAAAAGAAATAGTTGCGGAAGTTTGCTGCTCGAATCCTTGAGATTAATTTCGGATTCCAAACTGTATTGAAACTGTGGAATCAGATTGAGAAGCAATACGCCCAAACCCAGAGCGAGAAGGCTGGTAATTGAACTGTTCCGGTTTCTGGCAAGAGAACGGCTGGCAAGACGTAAAGGAAGTGGAGACTTCCGAAATAAGCGACCGATGAGATAAAGCAGACATGAACCCATTAGGAACACAGCGATGCCNGAAACCGTAAAGATTAAGAAAAACAGGTTTCCTAATTTCCATGATTCAGCCTGTGAAAAACATAAAAGCCAGAAACCGATTAGACTTGGTGTCAGCCAGAGCAGAGATTTGAATGAAGAGGACTTGGCTGGATGGAGAGATTCACGAAAAAGTTCGGCTGGCTTAAGGGATCGAGTCTTGGCAAGACTTGGGAGGGCAAGCAGAACTCCTGCCAGAAGAGCTACCACGAAAGCGAGTATGATACTTTCAATGGTAATACCTGCCTCAATTTGAAATGGAAGGAATCCGCCCAGAAGCCCACCTGCCAGAGGAAGAGCAAGGAAGCCAATGAAGACTGGCGGGAAAACAGCGAGAGCACCAAGGATGGAGATTTGCAGAACATAGGTGAAAAGGGCAAATCTGGGAGAACTTCCGAGACTGATTAGAATAGCCAAATCTTTTGTCTTCCGTGAAAGAAAGCCATGAAAAAGATAGCCGCTACCAAGGCAGGCGAGGAAGAGGGCAACCAAAGACACGAGGGAGAGAAAGTCTGACAAGTATCGGAGCAGACGACCGGCTCGGTGTCCAGCCCGTTGATGCGAGTAGACACGAATGTCTGGAGCATTCAAAGCCTTGCCAATCTTATCTCCTAAAGAATCGGCGTCGGTTCCATTTGGCAATTGGAAAAGATGGTTGCGAAAAGCGGTGTTTCCCTGTTGNAGAAGATTGGTTTGATCAAGAAAATTCCTGCTAATGAAAACCTTTGGTGCGAATTCAGCAGGTTGGAACTGTAGTCCGGAATCTTCTTTTACAATGTCGGAAATTCTGAACTTAAATTCACCCAATTTGATTTGGTCTCCCAAGTCCAACCCCAGTTGGTTACGAAGTTCGGGATATATCCATGCCAGAGGTTTTTTGTGAATCAGAAGATTTTCAAAATCTGCCACCTTCCCTCTAAGATTGAGGTCAAAGCTTCCGTAAAACGGAAAACCTTTTTCCATTGCGACAACCTTAACTAGACGACTTCTGCCAGTTGGACCTGCAATCATTGAGAAAAAATCCACTGCCTCAATGGACCTTGAGCCTGAGGGAAGAAGCGAGCTCGTTTGGTTTAACTCTGCAGTGGAGATCTCCCGTCTTGCCCTAATGGCAAGATCGGCACCGAGAAGTTTTTGGGATTCAAGTGAAACCTGTTCCTTTACGGAACGCTTGAAGGAATCGATGGTTATGAACCCCAAAAGTCCGATGGAAAGATTCAAAAAATAAAAAAGGCAGAACCTCCGATTATTGCGGATTTCTCGAAAAGCATGACGGAAAGCCAATTTCATGAATCAGAACTGAATAGGCGACCTTCGCGGAGAGTCAGAGAACGGTCACATAGACTGGCAAGATCTCTGTTGTGGGTCACTAAAATCAGAGTTTGTTCCCGTTCTTTGCAAAGTTTGAATAGGAGTTCCATTATTTCCCTACCTGTATTGCTGTCTAGATTTCCAGACGGTTCGTCGGCCAAAATCAAACTGGGTCGAGTGATCATTGCACGGGCAAGCGCAACCCTCTGGCACTCTCCTCCGGATAGTTCGGAGGGGAAATGGGAAAGACGATTGGAAAGCCCAACCATTGCCAGTGCTTTCCTCGCTTCGTCATCCACTTTGGCGCGATGTTGGAGTTCGAGAGGAAGAGTGACATTTTCAAGAGCGGTCAAATTGCTCAACAGGTGGTACTGTTGGAAAACAATTCCAAGTTGCTCGGACCGAAAGCGGGCAAGTTCCTCCTGTTTCATTTTGGTCAGATCGCAATCATTTATTCTAATGTTGCCATAGTCGGGCTGATCCAAGCCGGAAATGAGAGAAAGTAGAGTGGATTTGCCACTGCCGCTTTGGCCGAGAATTGCCAGAGTTTCACCTTTTTTAACCTCAAGACTCAGTTTGAACAAAACTTCGATCCTTTTTCCTCCTTGCGAGTAGGTTTTGCTTATTTTTTGGATGGATACTAAATTTTTCATTTATTTTCTAGGTAGATGCTTGATGAGAAAATCAAAAACGGTTTCGGATATTTTTTGGTGACCTAGAGCATTAGGGTGAATGCGATCTGGCAGGTTTAATGAAGGTTCACCTCCAACACCTTCTAGCAAAAAGGGGATCAATGGAACATTTTTTGTTTGGGAGAGCGTAAGATANAAATCAGCAAATTTTTGGGTGTATTCGATTCCATAATTGGGCGGAATTTTCATGCCGGCTAAGATTGTGGGGATATTTTTAACTTGTGCGGCAAGTATGATTTTTTCCAGATTCCTTTTGGTTTCTTCGATGGGAACTCCTCGAAGACCGTCATTACCCCCAAGAGCAATAATCAAGAAGTTTGGTTTTGATTTTAAGAGCCACTCAATTCTCGAAACTCCCCCGCTTGTAGTTGAACCGCTGATTCCTGCATTGATTACTTTGTAGGAGCAGTTGTTGTCGAAAAAAAATTCAGTATTGAGTTTTTTTTCGAGTAAGTGGGGGAAGGCTTGTTCCGTGCCAACTCCATACCCCTCGGTAAGGGAATCACCAAGGATAAGGATACTAAAATTCTCATTATGCACTTTTTTTACAGGGATGCCGATTTTGGAAGGGATTTCTGGGTCGGATGAACATCCAAAAAACGTGAGTAGAATCTTTAGGCATGCAATTACTGTTATGCAGTGTTTCAGAGGGTTTGTCATTTTACGGATTATCCAAAGAATGTAAGTATGATTTTAANCATGCCAAGAACGATGATCTTTTGACAGTGACCATTATTTTGGAAATCTTGAACGATCATGCACTTAGTGTGGACTTTGGAATGTTTTTAATCATATCAATGGTCCAGATTATTGTGTATCCTACATTCCACAAAATTAAGGAGGAGCAATTTGTTGGGTGGCATCGAAAATATTGTAATGCGATAGGAGTTTTTGTTTTACCATTGATGATATGCCAGTTACTGGAATCAGCCTCCGCGTGTTTTTTTTCAGTGGGTGATTTGCCTTGGGTGAAGTTGACGGCGGTTTTGGGGGCATGGCTTGTTACCTTTTTTATTTCCGCACCCTGTCATCGAATCCTGCAAGATGGGAAAAATACTGCTGTGATTGATCGGCTGATTCGTACGAATTGGTGGCGTACATTCTTTTGGACAGTAGCATTTCTAATTTCAATTATATTGTATTAGNGTGAAATTCACCATAAAGAGTCAGATTAAAATTTGTCGAAAATGCGGTAGATCTTTTTCCAACCGTAAAAAATGGNAATCCCGGGGAATTTGGAACGAGGTTGTCTACTGCTCCGACAAATGCCGNANTGGTGGTAAGAGAAGCAATGAAAGCCGTCTGGTGGATTAAGCGAGATTTTCGTATATACGACAATCATTGTCTTTGGGATGCTTGTAAAAAGGGTAACCTGGTAATACCTTTTTTTTGCTGGGAAAAATCAGTTTTAAACGAAGGTGATTATTCGTCATTCCATTTGCAGGCTCAATGGGAAGCATTGTTAGGGCTAACCACAAATCTGCAGAATAGGGGAGTGGCAACCCGTGTAGTCATCGGTGAAATTGTGGAACAATTAGAATTGCTTTTTTCCAAAATGCCTTTCGATCAACTTTATTCCCATCAAGAAACGGGAAACCTCCTGACTTTCAAAAGAGATAGAGCTGTGCAAAGATGGTGCGACAAAGTGGGGGTTGACTGGATCGAAAAGAACCCAAGCTCAGTAATAAGAGGAGGCAGTGCTCATCAAAGAAGACTAAGGCTCAAAATTGCGGATTTCAGAAAGCAGGCACCTCTAGAGATACCCGAATTGAGGAAATTGCAACCTCTTCCTGTTGAGATCATCGAGAAGGGTCCCGACTGGGAAAAGCTAACCTCCATTTTCCCGAAGTTCCGTGGTTTTAGTTACAATTCAAATCTGTCCAAGATAGACGAAAGTTCTGCTTTGAAAACGCTTGATTCGTTTCTCAACGACCGAGGGATTGAATATTCCGGTGGGATATCGTCCCCGAATGCCGCATTTAAAAACGGGTCTCGATTATCATCTCATCTTGCTTGGGGAACAATGAGCCTTTGTTCCGTATTTAATCAGTTGGACAAAAGAAGGGAGGAATTGCTTGATAGTGAAGATCGGGGAAAATGGAATCGCAGTCTACGGGCATTTGAATCAAGACTTTTTTGGAGAGATCATTTTATCCAAAGACTGGAATCCTTTCCGGAAATGGAAGAAAAGTCTCTCAACTCAGCCTATGCAGATTTAAAATATGAGGATGATCCAGACAAACTGCAGGCATGGATTAAGGGTGAGACTGGTTATCCGATGGTGGACGCATGCATGCGATGCCTTGCCCATACTGGTTTTCTAAACTTTAGGATGAGGGCCATGGTTGTAAGTTTTGCCTGTTATGGTTTACATCTCTCCTGGAAAACCATTCATCAGCCATTGGCCCAAATGTTTCACGATTATGAACCTGGCATTCATCTGTCACAATTGCAGATGCAGGCAGGAGTCGTTGGATTTAATGCAATTCGGGTGTATAGCCCAACCAAGCAATTTTTGGATCATGACCCTGAGGGAAGATTTGTAAAGCGATGGATTCCTGAACTTGAGAAGCGTACTTCAGCAGAAATAGCTAATGCGGAGAAATCCATCATTGATGGATATTCACCGATCTTAGTCGATCTGAAGAGTCGAGCCAAAGAAATGAAATCAAGGATTTTTGAAATCAGAAAGAGCGTTGGAGGTAAGATAATTACCGATAAAGTCTTAAAGAAACATGGGTCCCGTAAACCTTTAAAAAAAAGGAAGGGAGTCGTGGAAAATAAGCGTCAAATGACTCTTTTCAAGACTTTCGGATCAGGCAAAACTTGAATGTCACATCTNAGTTTCTCCATCATCCGTAGATTTTTAAGCCAAATTTCCGGAATTCCAGTTTGCATTGCTACGATTGATCCAACTACCACACCCCGGTGACAATTGTCTCCGCCTGCTTTTGCATTAGCGAGAATNGCCATTGAAAAATCGTCATGATACTTCCAAGCAAAGTGAAGAGCCGCAACAAATGATTCTGGAAGGTAACAGGCAGTGCTAAGGTGATCACCAACAACTGTGCGATCATCCATATTTTCCCATTTTTCCAGAAGTCTTACCGAAACCCCTGGGAGAGGAAGGGTCTTAAGAGTATGACGAATATACTCGCCTTGCATCAGTCGCTGAAAGATTCGGGTCAGATCGGTTGCAGCCCGAAGGGTGAATTCGTGGTTGTGAGTAAGTCTTACAAGATTTAGAACCTTTTCAAGCTGAAGTGAGGGGTCGGTATGATCAAAAGCTTCCATTGAAGCAAGAAGGGCAGGAATTTGGCTTAAACCTCCGATGTGATAATCGGGAATACCACAGGATAAAAGAGATTTACCACTGGCATAATTTTGGAAGAAGGCACGATGGCACTCCTCAGCGTAAGTGTCCTGATGCCAGCCTGGCGTCAGCATCACTTGGACATACCTTTTTAGCCAAAGCTCAGGATCAAAGCCGCCATTTAAAATGGAGTCACGGTAAAGTTCTGCAGCAAGTTGTAGGTTGAGGGTATTTTCACCAGCTTCCAAAAACTGGTGGTAATGAATCCGTTGCTGTCCCCAGTATTTTATCTGATTNCCTAAAATGTCAGCTTTGGCATTTTTTGGTACAAAACTNCTTCGCCACAAAATGCTGTCCGGGTGGGGATTCTGAGGTTTGCAANAACCAGTGAAATCACCGTAATCGCGGTCTAGNGCATTGCGGTCATAATACCAATGTACAGGCATCGAAACTGCATCTGCGACAAGTGATCCCAAGAACGCGTTTTGTAAACTCATTGAAAAAATTGAATAAAAATACTGNATAAAACTATTGGTGAATTATAAAAGAACAAATACGCTAGTATCGTGCCAATTCAGCAATTCCCCCTATTTTATCATGAGCTTTATTCATCTGGCTTGGATCGCTCAGCCCGTTTTCCAGTCNACAGGTANAAANTACTTGCTGATAAACTAAAGGCAAAAGACAAANATAAACTGATAACTTGGCACACGCCACGATTGGCCAGCCGTGATGAAATATTGCTCGTACACAATGAAGACTATGTAAAAAGATTTCTCAGTCATCAGTTGTTAGAAAAGGAAATCAGGCGGATCGGTCTACGGCCCTGGAAGGATAGCATAGTGGAGCGCACACTTCGGCTAACTGGAGGTGCTTTGCAAGCGATGGAAAAGATTTTGGTTGGCGATACAAAGATGGCCGGAAATATGGCAGGAGGTACTCATCACGCTTTTCGCGACGAAGGTTCGGGTTATTGTATTTTTAATGATTTGGCTATCTGTGCGGAAAAAGCGTTATGTGAATATCATATACACCGAATTCTCATTCTTGATTTGGATGTTCACCAAGGGGACGGTACTGCTAAGATTTTTCATGAAGATGAAAGGGTATACACCGTTTCCCTCCATGGTAAAAATAATTTTCCCTTTAGAAAACAAGTGAGTGATTGGGATATTGAATTTGAGAATGATACTGGGGATGAAGACTATCTGAATACTTTGGATCAAGTTTTACNAAAATTATCCAAAAAAAAATTCGACCTGATTTTTTTCCAAGCTGGAGTGGATGGACTGGCTACGGATGCACTAGGGTTGCTGAAGCTAACTCCTGAGGGTATGAAGAAAAGAAATAAGAAGGTTTTCGAATGGAGAGAGTCTGTCGGTATACCAATGAGTATTTTCATGGGAGGAGGCTATTCCAAACCGATCGAAGATACCATCGAATCATTTACCGATCTATTTATGGAAGTGCCACTATGGCTATGAGTATATTAACCAAAGGGTAGAGCTATCTGATCGATTGCGTACGGTTCTCAAACAAATTACGGATTGACCTAATTTGCTCGCGATACTTTGATTTNCCCATAAGATTGNNGAATTGTTTGGGATCTTTCTTCATGTCATATAGNTCCTCTGCCCCGTCTTTATATTTCATGTAGCTCCATTTTTTTGTTCTGAGGGAGGTGCCTCTGGGTACAAAGGAGAGAGCGGAATCCTTAATGTTGGACTTTGAGCCGACGATGAGTGGAACCAGGCTTTTTCCTTCTACGGATTTGGGTATGGGCAAGCCCGTTAACTCACAGGCAGTAGGAAACAAGTCCACTAGTTCCACAATGGAGGAGTTGATTCCCGTAGTGCTTTTTGGTGATCTGATAATCAAGGGAACACGGGTTACTTCCTCCCTCAGGTTACCTTTTTGCCAAAAGTGATGTTCTCCCAGAAGATATCCATGATCACTGGTGAAAATGACTGTTGTTTCCTTATCCAGCTTAAGTTTTTTCAAGGCGTCCAAGATCCGGCCAACCTGCTCGTCCATGTAGGTAACGGTGGCAAGGTAGCCACTCCACATTCTCCTTTGGTTATCAGGGAATTTATTGATGCCAAATCGGTTTGAATTGGAATTGGAAATAGCCAGATCAGGCATGTCTTTCCAGTCTCCGTTTGGGACAAAAGGCAACTGCATTTTACGAAACGGGTAAAGATCAAAATATTGCTTGGGTGCGACATTGGGATAGTGCGGGCGGATCAGTCCCGTTGCCAAAAAGAATGGTTTTTCGCTTTTTTTCAATTCGTGAAGTAGTTCGATTGATTTGGTAGCTGCTTTCCAGTCAGGTTGATCCGAGCCATCTCCCTCATATTCAACCGTCACAAACATTCGGTTCGGCATCCTGGTGGATTCGCGTCCTTCCAATTCTGTTGTGAACTGGTTGAGATTAAGGCAGGCGTAATTTCCAGGCGTGTGTGCTTCCTTGCCGGGAATATTATACTTGGATGACCAACAGGCAGGTACATCCTGACCGTCAGTTCCGGCAATGATGTCACCCGGAACCCTCATATGAAAAATCTTACCTACCCGTGTGCTCGAGTAACCGTGCTTTTGAAAATGTTCGCCCCAAGTGATTTCATCTTTTCCATAATATCTACCCCTCATAAAACTTGCTCTTGAAGGTGCACAAACGGTACCCTGACAATAAGCATTTCTAAAAAGGGTTCCCTCGGATGCAAGTCTGTCAATATTTGGAGTATGTGCGGTTTGATTGCCGTAGCAGTTGATGGCATCTGCTTTCAAATCATCGGAAACAATTAACAGTACATTTCTGACTGTGGCAGAGGCAGGGAATATGAGAGATAGAAAGAAAAAATACAGTAGTAACTTCACAGACCCTTGAGGAAATTGATACTTTTACGGACGCTTTTAATTGGTGAAGGGGAATGATCCTGTTCAACATGACAATGCTTTATACCCAATTTTTGAGCGAGTCTCATAATTGGAATGATTGGAATCATTCCATCACCGATTTCATCAAACGCTTCAGGTTCGACTTTTCCAAAGTTTGGCCAGACGGAACCTTCCTTTAAATCCTTCAAATGAAGTTGAGTGATCCGCTTGTTGAGCTTTTGCAGAAGATCAACGGGTTCAATTCCCCCCAGTTTTACCCAGAATACGTCCACTTCGAAATGCATTTTTGGAGAAAATGATTCCACGAAGACATCAAAACCTGTTTTATCACCATCCATAGGTTTGAATTCGAAGGCATGATTATGGTAGGCCAAGCGTATTCCTGCTTCGGTTGTCTCTTCCGCTCCTAGGTTTAACTTCTCGGCAGTCTTTTGATAAGCAGGCAAATCTTTTCGATCTTGGTTATGAAGGTAAGGCACAACTAGGTCGGTAAGGTCGTGATTGCTGGCCTTTTCTATAACTTCAGCAAATGGTCTTATCCCTTTTTTCTGAGGATTCAATATGGAGTCCCAAGTGAAGTGAGAGGAATTTACCCGCATTCCCAAATCCTTTGCCATTTTGATCATTTCTATGGATTGTGGAGATGGAAAGCCGTATGGCTCAATTTGCTTGTAGCCAAGCTTGGCCACTTCCTCAAGGGTTTTTGGCAGATCTTCTGCAATGGCTTTACGCAAAGTGTAAAGTTGCAGCCCGATTTCTCCAATGTAGGGAATGGTCGAGGAACGGGCAAAAGCAGGCAGGCATAGAGAAGTCCCACAAACCTGTTTGATGAATGATCTTCTTTTCATGATGTCATCGTTGAGAAAAATAATCGGGTTTGGCAAGCGATCAATCGGGAGACTTTGAATCTTCTGTTTGTCCAGTAATTTCCTTTTTTTTAAACTTTTTAAAAATCGAGGAAAAGAAGAGAAAGAGATGGAAGCAACTGGGAAGGGCAGCGGATACACCCATTATTAGTCCGAAATAGATGTTTTTTGCATTTTCCCGACCAGTGGGATCCTTAATGGCCTGAACTGCACGGTTGGTGTACTTCACCCCTCTTTCGCTAAGTTGTTCAGGTGAATTTTCCCAAATGCTTATCATCCAACCTCCAAAAGTGAAGACGAGAAGAACCCACATGGTTGCTAGGAATGCAATGATTAGATCAAGCGATAGATGGAAAATATACTCGGAGGTTTTTTTTGTGGCAAGTGCCCTCCTGATTATCCAAATGGTCACAAAAAAAGACAAACTGTCAAAGAGAGCACCAAAAAAACCAACTGGAATCTGCAATTTCACATAATGAGAAGCCTCATTTGTTTGCATGTAATAGGGAAATGCAGTGTAGATTGCCCACCAATAACACGCGACATTGATCAAAATGAAAAAGACAAAAAGGAAAGGGAAGAAAAGCCAAATTGATCCTCTTTTACGTTCGTATAAATCAAGGATCGTATGAAGGGATTCCCTCCAAATTGAGATGATTTCCTTCACTGTCGAGTGTCGGAAAAGGCTCAGTTATCGATTCGTATATGCCGGTCTTCGGATACCGACAACTCACAGGCTTCAATCATTTTCATGCAAGTGATTGCGTCATTGAGTGTGGATAATGGTTTCTCTCCATGACCAATTACACGCTCGAGGAAATGTTTTCCGGTTTCTCGGATGGTATAGGGATAAGCCGAGTAAGTTTGGGAATGAACTACTGCAGGAGTGTTTTCTACCCAGTCACGATAACTGTAGCGAGTGGCTCCTTTCGTTCCGATCAATTTGATCATGAAAGTCCATGGGTCTCCTGCATGGTCGTCGGAGGCAAAACTGGCACATAAATGTGACAATGATTGATTTGCCATTTTCATGGTCACCATGGCGATATTTTCCTGCGGGACCGAGCCGTCGTTTATCGTCGATTTCATGCATGAGATCATTTCCGGTTGGCCAACTAAATAAAGGGAACAGTATGCATGATGGGTCAGGATCTGCCGTATTACGCCCGGGTAGCGTGCGGCAACTTCCTCGGGATGATGAATGTTGTAGAGAACATAGAGTGATACCAAATCTCCAAGCTTGCCGGAATCGATCATCTCTTTGGCCCGAAGAACCGAAGGTTCATAGATGTAATTGTGTACGGGTGCGACTTGAACTGAATTTTGTTCCGCTAAGGCTATGAGGTCTTCAATTTCTGAAATAGTAACTGCGGTAGGCTTTTCCACAAGCACATGCTTACCTGCTTCGATAGCCTGCTTGGCATAGGCGTGATGAGTTTCCATATTGGTAAGGACATAAACGACATCCACAGCTTCAATTAATTCTTCTGCAGTTGAAAAAACATTGCAGTTGAACAGTGCTGCTTTCTCCTCTGCCTTCTCAGTTGTACGGTTCCAAATCCCCACAAGTTGAGCACCTTCTGCCTGTTGAACGCCTTCCCCGTGTAAATAGGCAATATCGCCTGCTCCAATAAATCCGACTTTAATCATGTTTGCCTTTATCTCTATGAAGCCGACTTTTTTCAAGTGAAAGTGTTTTCGCAGTGTTTTGAGCTTTTCAGTTTTGCGAATCTTGCCATGTTTCAGTATTTGACATGCCAGAAAGGAAAACCGTCACTAAAATTAAACCAAAACATTTTCTTTGGGGTGCTTTTTTAAGCGGATGCACAGTAATTCTGATCGCATGGCTTTTTGCTCCCTCTGTTATTAGTTGGGGACTGCGTTATCTGGCCAGTGAGGCACAGATCAGTAAGTTTGAAATTGAAGTGAAGAACCTTGATCCATGGGAAACTCGAATGGAAGACATTTTTTTGGAGAATGAAGAAGCAAATCTTTCGATAGGCAGTCTTTTCCTTCAATATGAACCTGAGCGGCTTGCTATGGGTAATATTCATTCCCTAACAGTTCGAAATCTTGACTTAAAACTTGATGGCAAAGAAATACTCAATGAAATTTTAGATTTGGACACTCAAGAAGTGGAGGCGTCAGATGAGCAGTGGTTGGAAAGAGTAAGCGTTTTCTTGTCGGACCCGCGACTGACGCATTTGCGCATATTTGACAGTAAAGTCGCCCTTGAATGGCGTGATTTCTCATTGCCTTTAGTATTCAAGATTAAGGGAGATTACAGTTCTGGCATAGCTAGAACTATCTTTGATGGTGAATTTTCCGGCTTTCCATTCCTTTCGGAGATACGATTTTGGGAGGAGGATGGAAATACCTTTACGGATGTGGAAATTGAATTTTCAGATTTGAATAAAATTGGAAATCTCAAATATCCAATTTCGAGATTGGCAGGGGTGGAAATCGGCACTGAATTCTCCATTCAAAAGGGAGATCTTGTGATGCAAGGTATCGGAAGAATTGAAGGCAACAATGTGAAAGACCTTTTTTTCGAATTTAATGGTAGCAATATTGCCGGTGAATTATTCGACTTTGAGTTTTCCATAGAAAAAGCCATCTCTTTTCTTTCTCCGGATGATCTTGGTGGGATTGATTTTCGAACGTACGCTAATTTTAGTGTGAATGATTTTGTGGATTTGAAAGGGGTTGCTCTCGGTCTCGAAAAAGATGGGCAAAGTTTGAGTATCAGATCGTCCATTCAGGAAATGAAAACTTCAGAAATTTTCGGTAAACTAAAAATTTCCGGTCTCAGTCTGCCAGTCCTTGATTTGAACCTATCCGAAATCGAAAACTTACCTTTACATGAACCTCATGACATTTTCTTTAAGCAAATTGAATTGGAGGATTCATTAAATCTGGGTGAAGGGAGTATCAACATATTTCTTAACCAGGATATGAATTTGTTCCGCATTCATGTTCCACCACTTAATGCAATACTTTCAGAATTGAATGTTCGTTTGTTTGGTTTGTCATTTAATGGCTTATTTGATCCGAATGAATTTCTGGGAGCAGATTTTATCCAAGTCCTTTCTTGTGAGCGAGCCCTGCTTGGGGAAGATTCTCTGGTGGAAAATCTTTCCATTGGTTTTCGACCGCAAGGTGAAAAGCAAATTTTTGTTGATAATATTACGGCAAAGCTTAAGGGCATCATGGCCGACATTAGCCCTGCAAATTGTACCGTTACTTTTTTGGAAGGAACGGAAGCAGCATATCGTATTGATTTCAACAATACCGATGTGCGATTTGGTAGAGATGGTTTCGAGCTTGAAGGACTGACGGGTTCGGTTTCGATCATTTCTTTTGATCCGCTAATTACCGCTCCAAAAAATGATTTGAGTTTTCGAAAGTTCACTTTTCAAGAGCTCGTTTTGGAAGATGGAAGCTTTTCTTTCTCGGTGAATGATGAGGGTGAATTCATTGTTTTTGATTTCTTTGTAGAAATTTTTGACGGGAGCATGGAAATCGAGTCTGCAAAATGGAAGATTTACACCGATTTTGTGAAACTTGATTCTTTACTTACGGATGTGTCCGGTCAGGAAATCGTTGATTTTTTTGAGGGAATGGATCTGCAGATTGATGGGAATTTTTCAGGAAGGTTCTCCTTTTCAAATTATGGAGGAGTGTGGGACTTCGGTACGGGATTTCTACAACTTAATCCCTCGGACACTGCACATATCAAATTCAGTCAGGGTAATTTGATTTATCAGGGAATTGACCCAAATGATCCAGAGGCAAAGAACCTGAAACTAACTGCCTGGGCATTAGAGGACTTGGAAGTTGATGGTATGAGGGTTAATTTCAAGGTACTCGAAAATGAGAGGCAAATAATGATGAGCATCAAAGGACTCAGGGAGACGGAAGATCAAAAAGTGGATCTTGATTACAATCCAAAATTCATCGGAGGCCTACAGGACTTGCTGAGATGGAAAGAAAACATTGAGATTCCCTAGATACCAAATGCAGAATTAAAATTTATGATTTCTCAAAACCAGTTTGCAGAAATCTAAGGTTTCGGGCTATATTATAAATATGCTTTGTAAATTAAGTAAAACGTTTGTCTTGTTGATTTCCTTGTCCTTTTTATCTTGTACCTCGGTCAAAACTGAGCATCACATTACTTTGGATCACAACATCACCATAAAGATCGAAAAGGAAGTAAACGACTTTTTAAATGACTTGTATGATGATGAGGATTCCGAAACAAACGAATGATTTTCCAATGAAATTTTTCAGATATTTAAAACTTTTTATTCTTACCAGCATTTTCTTTGGAACATGCAGTCATGTTTTTGCTGATTACATGAGCCGAATGAAGGAAAGATTGCCCTCTCTTATTGACGCAAAGGATCAGGGGATTGTAGGTGAAGGCACTGATGGTTTTGTTTATGTCCGAAGCGGCGATTCCGAAAAAATCTCCAAATTGGTCACCAGCGAAAATGCAGATCGTAAAATCCTGTTTCAGTCGATGGCCTTGAAAACTGGAGGTAAAGTGGAAGAAGTGGCGACAAAATTTTCAAAAGCCCTGGTCAAGAAAAGTAAGATGGGGCATTGGTTCCGAAAATCCACTGGGGAGTGGATGCAAAAAAAGTAATCCCTCTATCCTATCAATTCTTTAACGATTGTTTGTTAAGATTTTCTAATCAGAAATCTTTTGCGTTGTCGATATACTCTTAGTCGGCAAGATACTTGTAGTGATGGAAGAAATTATTGAAAGAATTCTAAGTCATCCTTTGTTGGTTGTCTGCTTGAGTTTACTTTGCCTTTTGCTCCTTTTTTCAATTCTAAAAGGATTGCTCAAGTTGGCTATATTCGCACTTGCGGTTGGCGTCCTGTTCATCGGGTATCTACATTTTTTTCAGGAAGATTATCCATTGCCTACTATTGATAGTGAAAAATTCGATGCCATTAAGGAGGGTTTACTCAATTATGTGCCCAGTGAATTAAATTCAACATGGGATTTGAATTTCTCCATGCCAGATAAAAATTCAACCATTACTCCCCGTCTACCTTAGAAGGCAGGGAGATAGCCTAAAACATGAAATCGCTGTGGCCCTTTTTTCTTGCATGGAAACAATTATTTCCTTCCCAAAGAAAAGTCTCTTTTTTTTCACTTCTGGCGGTTGTCGGCGTTGCTTTAGGAGTAAATGTCATGATTGTGGTAGTAGCTTTCATGCAGGGTTTTCAACAGAAATTCCGTTCTGATATAATTGATGCACAGGGCCATGCTCGTGCAGTCCCCCTTGTACGCCAAATAGCTTGGCGTGGTGATATTGAGAAAATAGAATCGCAAAAAGAGGTGCAAAAAGTTTCTCCTTACATGCAAGGTCATCTGCTGCTTCAGAACAAAGACTCACACGCGGTTCCTTTTTCAATGGGAATCGAACCTTCACAAGCAAACGGAGTTTTACCGCTCAATCAATTTCTCAAAGAAGGATTCATTCCTATCCAAGGAGATAACTCTAAGGATTGCACCCCGATTCCCACAATGGAATTACTAGAGGATGACACTGTATTTATTACTCAGCAGGTTGCGAACCGTTTGGGGGTTCGTGCTGCAAAGATTTTGAAGCTAAACGGTCCCAAGTCCTACAGCTCTGGTGGAAATGTCATCGTGGAAAGGCTTGATCCTTATGTGGATAATGACCAGTGGGTAATTGAGTTCTTTGATTCGGAAAAATACAACCTTCGGAACGCATCAGGTTCAATTGATGAAAATGGTAGCATAGATGTCCATATACCAGATTTAGGCTGGGGTTATCCAAAATTTAAAATTGAAACGAGGGGAAAGCCATTTGCGAAGGGTGACAAATTTAAATTCGAAACTTTTCGGTCATCCATTCTTGAAATTTATTCACCAAATATGATCGACCAGGCAAAATCCGACGAAATGGCTCCTCCTCGTGAGGTGAGGGTTGGGGGAATATTTGAAGTTCCTTGGCAGGGTTTCCACACGGATGCCCTCATTGGAACCCGCCGCTTTATGGAGGATATGCGTGGTGTGGAAAATGCCTGTGATGGATTTTTTATAAAGTTTCAAGATGAATACTTAAAAAATGAAAGCAAATTGGCTGCATTATGTTTGGAATTGCAAGACCTGCTAAATAGAGACTGGAGGATCATTCCATGGTTTGTGGAAAATGCTTGGTTTTTCGACCTTTTGAAATTCGAAGAGTATCTGATGGTTTTGATCATGATTCCTATCGGCTTGGTTGCGGCCTTTGCCATTGCAATTGCCCTTATGACAACAGTTCTGAGAAAGATTAGGGAAATTGGGTTGCTTGTCGCGATGGGAGGTACTCGTCTTGCTGTTGGAATGATCTTTTGCATGCAGGGTTTCATCATTGGTGCCTTAGGTGCGTTTTTTGGATGCATTATGGCTCTTGCATTTATTCGGTACAGGGATTCCCTGATGAGTTTTATAGTTAACGGAATTGCAGGAGAGGAGGGGCAAGCTGGCGTGACTCAATTTTATGACTTTTACAGCTTGGAGGTTCCTTATCCTTGGGAATCACATGAAAGCCTGATGACATTTTTGACCTTCATCATCTTTGCCGTACTAGTATCAACGATTGCCGGGTTGTTGCCGGCATGGCGTGCTGCTCGTATGAACCCAGCTGAGGCCCTGCGTAGTGAGTGAAAGTAGTGAAGCGATGGCTCTTCGAGCCATTGGGCTATCGAAAAGCTTTTCAATCATAGGTGGGTCAAAACTTGATGTGCTTGAAGGTATTGAAATGGAACTCAAGGAGGCTTCTTCCCTAAGCATCAGAGGGGAATCAGGCAGCGGCAAAACAACATTGCTTAATCTGTTGGCTCGTCTCGAACCGGCAGATTGCGGAACTTTACATTGGGGAGGTAAAAAAATTAATGCTTCAGAAAATCCTCACTCAAAAGAGGCTACTTGGCGTGCAAAGCACATAGGAGTCGTTTATCAGTCCTATTATCTGATTCCAGAATTGACTGTGATGGAAAATGTTTTGATGAGCATAAGATTATCGAAATTGTCTTTGAAAGATTACAGCGATAGAGCCTTGGGACTTTTGGAGCAAATGGGTGTTGTCGATAAAAGCAGGCAGATACCTGCAAAACTATCTGGAGGGGAGAGACAGCGGGTTGCCATAGCTCGTGCATTGGTAAACCGTCCGAAAGTTATTTTAGCGGATGAACCGACTGGGAATTTGGACGAAAGAACTGGTGCTGAAGTCATGAATCTACTTCTGAATTGTTGTTCCAACGAAAAAACAAGTCTGGTCTTGGTGACCCATAACCCTAATTTTGCAAAAGCCACACAAGAATCTTCCGTTTTAAAAGACGGAAAATTATTTTACACGTAAAATGTTCTGAAAATGGAAACTAATTCAAATGGAAAAATTGCATGTGGCGTAGCAGGTGTTGGTTACCTTGGGCAACATCATGCGCGAATTTATGATGAGTTGGATGCAAGCGAATTCGTTGGCTTTTATGAACCCAATGAAACAGCTGCTCAAAAAATACTGGATGCATACGCTTGTAGGAGGTTTTCAAGTTTGGAAGAACTGGGAAACATGTGTGATGCGGTAAGTGTTGTTTGCCCTACGGATAAGCATGCGGAAGTTGCCATTCCCCTGATCGGTAATGGTTGCCATTTACTTGTTGAAAAACCACTTTGCACTTCCAGTGCCGAGGCTGAGACAATCCTTTCCCACGCGAAGGAAAATCGAGTTATTGTCCAAGTGGGTCACATCGAACATTACAATCCGGTAATGGAATTTTTGGAGAAGGCAGTTGTCTCACCCAAATATCTTACGGTTGACAGGTTGGCCCCTTTTCAGCCAAGAGGGACGGAGGTCGGAGTAGTATTGGATTTGATGATACATGACATCGGTATCGCTTTGGCCCTTGTTTCTTCACCTTTGCAATCTGTTGAAGCCATTGGAGTAAGAGTACTCTCTCAAACGGAAGACATTGCCAATGCTCGTCTCGCATTTGAGAATGGATGCGTGGCCAATCTCAATGCCAGTCGTGTGAGTGAGAAAAAAGCTAGAGAGATCAGAGTTTTCCAGGATAGCGGGTATCTCTCACTTGATTTTATGAATCAAAAAGGCCACTTTATCAGAAAGAAGGAAATGCGGTTGGACAGAAATGAGGTTCCCGTAGAGAAGGGAGAACCTTTAGCATTGGAACTTGCATCGTTTTTAGATTGTGTACTAGAAGCCAAAACCCCTAAGACCGATGGATCGTTTGGCAAGTCCGCACTTGAGGTCGCTCTTACGGTTACCAAAAAGATTGAATCTGCTTGGTAAATTAGATTTGGAAGAAAAATTTGTTTAACTCATTTAAATCACAAAGCGTAGATCTTCTTGTTATTGCAGGAGAAGCATCCGGTGACGAACATGCGAATAATCTGGTGCAAAGAATTCTGGAAAGGTTTCCGGAATTGGATATAGCTGTGATAGGTGGCAAAAATCTTAAGAATAGTGGAGCCCATTTTCTTTTTGATTTAGTTGATCATGCAGTTGTCGGAGTTTTTGAAGTTTTAAAAAACTATGGATTTTTCAAAAGCTTATTTGCTGAAACATTGGAGTGGATTCGTACGCATTCACCAAGAAATATTTTATTGATCGATTATCCCGGATTTAACTTAAGGCTGGCAGAAGCTTTAAGAAAAGAGAACTTATCACAAAAAGGTGGGGGTGGAATTAGAGTTCTCCAATATATAAGTCCGCAACTTTGGGCATGGAAGCCAAAGAGAAGATTTAAAATGGCAAAGGTTTTGGACTCTCTGGCTGTTATTTTCCCTTTTGAAGTGGAATGCTATCAGGATGTTGATTTGCCAGTCTCCTTTGTTGGTCATCCATTTGTAACCAGTGAATATAAATCTCCCGTTCACTACGATAAGCAGGGTTCTCTATTGTTACTTCCAGGCAGTAGGCTCCAACCGATCCAAAGGATTCTTCCAGTCTTTTTGGATGCTACGGAAAAACTCGCCCAATCATACCCTCATTTAAAGATTGAGGTGCCAGTTCCCGGTACTCAGATAAGGCGATGTGTGGAGCAAATCATTTCGGCAAAACCGACGCTACAGGACCGAATAGTCATAAAGGAAGGACTGCATGATTTAAAAGCATGCGTCGCTTTGATGAGTTCAGGGACAATGTCCTTTGCCTTTGCCTTGGCTGGAATTCCTGGGGTTATCGCATACAAAGCTCACCCCATTACTTATTTGATAGGTAAGTTGCTAGTCAAAGTTCCTTATCTGGGGATGGCCAATTTACTTCTTTCTAAAGAGCCGCCATACAAGGAGTTCATTCAGTCCGAGGCCAATCGTTTGTCTTTGTCCAGTTCAATCGAAAAACTGCTTGGAAATGAAGAAAGTGGTGAGGAATTTAGGAATGCGTCGCTAAAGTTGAGGAGCTTGCTTGAGGGAGCTCAAGAACTCGATGCCGTTGATTGGTTGGCTGATGAATTAGCCAAGGCATGATGAGTCATTTGTTCCCAAATCCGAACCGCTTTCTTGCCTAGCACACTACGGCAACGGTCTACTTCAGCCATTCGCGATTTCAGGTTTTCATTGGCTATGGCAGAGACATCATCCATGTTGTAGAGAAAGACATTATCTGTTTTTGCCACAGCTTCATCAATATTTCTTGGAACTGATGCGTCGATTAGAAAAAGAGGTTTTGCAGGTCGGTTCTTCATTGCTTGATTTATCGCGTCAACTGAAATGAGTGATCTGCCACTGGCAGTGGAAGTAAGGATTACGTCAAAATGATGAAGGGATTCCTGAAATTTCGAAAATGCCAAGGCGAACCCACCATATTTCTCAGCAAGTTCATCCGGTTTTCTGCGGCTGAGAGGACACCAGTCGAAGGTTCTACCCGTAACTGTTATGGCTTGAGAGCCTCTCGATTTGAATGCTTCCATAGCTGACTCAGCAACTTCACCTGCCCCTATGACCAAGAGGCGTGAATTGGAAACTTTTCCGAAAATTCTACGAGCCAACTCGCAAAGTACATTACCTAGATTAATCTGTCCTTTTGATATTCCGGTGTTGGTTCTTGCCCATTTTGCCGCCTGAAAGCCTTTTTGAAAAAGTCGATTGAGCATTTTGCCAGAAACCTTCCTTTCGCAGGCGTCCTCATATGCTTTTTTTACCTGCCCCAATATTTCAGTTTCACCCACCATTTGAGAATCGATGCCAGAAGTGACTTCAAAAAGATGTCGGACCACTTTCTCTCCAGAGTGTTGGTAGGAGTACTTTCTGAGAAATTCAGGATCTAATTTATGAAATTCACTGAAGTATTCTCGTAACATATCAGGAGAAAATCCATTACTGGATGCTCCGTAAATTTCCGTTCTGTTACAAGTATTCAAAAGAAGACATTCATCCAAACCGGGAAGAGTAGATAGACCCTTGTAAAAATCATCTATTTTCCCTTGTGGAAGACTAATCTTCTCACGCACTGCAAGATCTGCGATGTGATGAGAACTTCCGAGAAGGTGTAGTGAACTACTCGTTACGGAATTATTCATTCTTGCGATGAGGTCATAGTCGACGGGTTTGCCGACCCTTTGCTTTTCGAATTCACAAAGCCCATGCTGACCATTGCTATGATGAAAAGAGCGATGGTTGCCTGAGAAAATTTGGACCCAAAAAGACGACTTTTATATCTAAGAAAAAACAAAATACAATAACCAGCCCAAAGGAGGAGCGTTATGAATAATTTAAATGAGGTGACAAATTCCGGGTTCTGCAACCAATGCATTCCTCCGACGACAATCGAAAGCGTGAGAAAGAGTGTTCCAATTAGAAGTAATCGAAAAGCGGAGTGATCAAGATCATGTATAGGTGGTAGGAATGTTCCCCATAGTCCCGTTTTTTTGGAAAGGAGTGCCTTTCTTTGAATTAGATACATCGAACTTACTATGGCCAAAAGTGCAAAGATCCCATAACTGAAGATTGCAATCGATGCATGGAGTTCGATCCAAGGGTCGGAAAATAACCTATGGTAGGATGAATCCAACCAATAAGGATAATCCCATTCTTTCTTGAAAAGAGATATGATCCCAAAAACGGCAGCCATACCGGAGCATAGAGAACCCAGTAAATTAAGTTTCCACAAGATACGGAGGATGAGAAAGGTCAGAATCAATGACCACGTAATGAATTGAACTCTTTCAAGACTGTTACCAAGAGGACACCCGCTAATTTCTAGTCCCCGGAGGTAAAGTCCTCGAGTGTGCAAAGTAAAGCCTGTGACAATTGCAATCAGGGTAGCGTTCTTGCAAAAATTACTTTTTGTGAAATGAGTACTTGCAAAGCCAAAAAAAACTGCAAATGCATAGAGCGTGGAGGCAATCCACAAAAGGTCTCTGGCTTCGTTCAGGTACATCTTGATCGGCTAAAAAGTCAATGTTGGGGAATGAAATAGTTATTCTTGATAGCGGACAGGTTTGGAGCCAAAAAATTCACGCATAGCAGCACAGTCTTTCCCCACGCAATTTTTACAACATGGGCGAATAGACGAATTGAAATTCTCCGCGATATGCTCCTCGACCAACTTACCGCAAAGACGGATGAAGGAATCATCCAAGTTAAAGCAATCGGCTCGGGAGAAAAGTTTTTTGCCATCCTCAACATACTCTCGAAACTCGATGTCAATCTCATCTAAAGTTTCAATATGATCTGTGGTAAATGCAACCGGGACAATTAAGATGGCCTTTTCACTGGAATTTTCAATTACCTCCGGTGTGCTTGGTGATAGCCACTTCGTCCGCTTGGGACCAACCTTGCTTTGCCAACCTAAGGAATGCTTATGATTTAATCCCCGGGATTTAAGCTTGTTCTCAATGTTTTGAACCGTTCCTTTAATTTCTAAATTGTAGAGGTCACCCTTCTCCAGGCAATATGCTTCAGGCAAGCTGTGAGCTGAATAAAGAATCAAAACATCCTCGTCTCTTAAGTTGTGAGAACTTTTGAATTCCTTGAATTTCCTTTCGATCAGTTTAACCCATAAATCAGTGTAGTCTTCACGGTCCCACCAACGGTCGATTACCGATATCTTATTCTGCAGACCAGGATTTTCATTTAGCCAACGATAAGCGTCGCAAAGACTAGATCCGCTGGTCGAGCAGCTATGTTGTGGATAATGAGAAAAAAGAATAATTCTTTCTGCATCATGAAATCTTTCCAATTCGTCTCCGGTACGGGGCACTGCATATCGAAAGCCAGGAACACAAACATGTGGTGCGGTTTCCGGACTGCTCTCATCGAGTAGTGCAGCAATCTTTTGCCCTTGTTCTTCCATGATTCTTCGAGTTGGGGAGTACTGACCAAGCTCTTCATAACGTTGTTGTATGAAAGGGGTTCTTCTCCAGGCAATGAAGTTGCCAAGGATCTTTTGCAACGGCAGTTTGAGCAATTCCTTGTCTTGAAAAAGCTCATTTAGATACGGATGTACTTCTGATGCAGATTCCGGACCTCCCATATTGAGGAGAAGAATCGCAGTTTTTACAGGCTTAGTATTGGAATCAGAAATCATGATGAAGTAAATACGGAATCTAGAAATTTAAGAATAGGTTCATTTTAATCTGCCAACTGTTTTAGTCAAAGAGAGATGGATCATTGGGAACCATACAATTAGGGAGCGGAGCACCATTAATATGAGCTCCTAAGATATTTAACCCCTGATTCTCTTCCCTCAAAGTTTTGGCTGCAAGTATTCTTCTTTCAGTAGATTTATCTGGAAGGGGAATGGACTTAGGCCAAATCTTATGGTGCTCAAATATAGGGGTTCCACGAATGTTTAGAAGAACTTGGTTTTCTGAGAAAGCTAGCGCAATAAGTTCATTTTTGGGCAACTTGGATAATTCAGGATTCCTTTCTCCCCCGACAAACGAAGTAAGTAAAACATGGTCTCTAGGGGATCGGTTGGGAAACAAAGTACTCGAAAAGAGGGTGCCAAGAATTTTCCTCTTTTCAACTTCGGGTACGAGAAAGCCAAATCCATCAAGTGCGTGCTCGATTTGCTTTCGTTCAAAACCCAGAAAAGTAAGAGCGAGCGGAGGATGATCTGCTTGTGCCACTTCTCTAAGTAGTTCAGGTCTCCTTATGTCCTTCCATTCGATTAGACCAAGATTATGACTAGGAATAGTGCAAATTATTTCATCAAAATAATTTTCCTTTTTTTTGCCCCGAGAATCTTCGAAAAAAACAAGCCATTGCCCTTCACTCTTTTTTTCTATTTTTTTTATTTTACAGCTTAAAAAGACAGGATTTTTTAGTTTGGAAGCTAGTCTTATCGGTAATTCCTGCATTCCCTTCTTAAAGGAAACGAGTCTTGTCTTTGGCAGTTTTTCCAAACGGTTTGTGCCACCTCGAATGAGTGCAAGAAATATGGATCCGTATTTTTGCTCCATTTTGAATAGCGATGGAAACGCATGTTTAAGAATAAGGGTTTCAGGACTTGATGCGTAAATGCCGCCAATAAATGGATTAGCTGCATAATCCAATACTTCGTTTCCTAATCTTCTTTTAACGAAATCGGCCATATTTTCATCTTTTTCAAAATCCTTTTTTCGAGATATGAAAGGCTCCATACATAAACGCAACTTTCCGAGTGGGCTTAGAAATGAAGATGTAAGAAATGATAAGGGACTTTTGGGAAGTGAAATTACTTTGCTCCCTCTAATAATAAATCTTTTTGAGCATTCCTTATCAGCATCAACTAAATGTTCAAAAACTTCGTAATGCTTGAGGAATTCTTCTGTTTTCCTTAAGCGAAGACTTAGGGTATTTGCGCCGTAGTCCAAGAGAAAGCCCTCTATGTTTTTGGATTGTAGAACTCCTCCCACTTCTGCGTTTTTTTCAAAAACGGTTACATCGTTTCCATTTGCCTGTTTGTCTAATGCATGAGAAATACCAGATAATCCAGCACCTATAACGCATACTTTTCTTTCTTTCATGAAACCGAGAATTGATCTTTAGGCTTGTGCCAAAGGTCCACTTGTTTTGAAAGGATCATATGATTAATGAAATCAGAGAATCATTGCTTGCAATTATTTCCCCAAATGACAAGGAGGATACCGATTTGATTGGAACTCTGCGCAAACTTGATGAGGTCGTTCAGCAAAAAGGTAAGGAAATGAATCCGAGGCTACGCCATTTTCTCGAGAATCGAAGTTATGAAAAAGCCTTGCTTTGGATTGACGGTGGAGAACCTGAAAAAGGGGTTTGTCATAAATGAGTAAGAAAAAACAACATTTACCTACTGAATCAGTCGATGAATTTGGTTCGAATCCATTTGGAGAACTCAGTTGTAATGGGCTTGTCTCTTTGTCATCGGAGTCGATTGAAGGAAAGAAAGCCAAATCGACGATTTCAAAAGAAGAAAAATTGGGAAGGGGAGAGCGTTTGGAGGTTCGAAGAGAGAAAAGTGGTCGTGGAGGTAAAACAGTTACAACCGTTCGAGGATTTCCATCTCGTATTTCGCAGGAGGAATTTGGAATGCTGCTCAAGGGGCTGAAATCGCGATTGGGAACCGGAGGAGGTTGGCGTGATGATCTTATGGAAATACAGGGCGATCAGCGTAAAGTTGTATGCGAATGGTTATCCGCTTTGGGGTTTAGACCAGTTTTAGCTGGAGGCTAAAGCAGTTTAGGAAGCAGTTTGCTTTTCGCCTTCAGAATTTGCTTTTGCTGACTCCTCGCTCTCAGAAGATTTTTTATCAAAGTCGTGATCCTCTAAAGGCTCTTGGTTCATTACATCCTGAATATCCTGCTCCCATTCGTTTTTGGCTTTACGGAATTCGTTTACTCCCTTACCGAGAGAACGAAAAAGTTCAGGAACTTTTTTTGCACCAAACAATAAAAGAACAATAAGAAAAATAAGAATAATCTCACCGCCACCAAAATTTCCGATGAAAGCAAGTGTGATTGGAGTGTCTACAGTCATGTTGTTATTTTATTTGATTGACCATTTCTAAGCAACTTTTTTGTCAAGGTCTTTGATGAAAAAAAAGAAGGACTTACAATCCCAGTTGGCGGAGAGCTTCGGGTTTTGGTTTGTTGACTGAACTTTGGTCTGCCTCGAAAAAACCATGTAATTGACGGATCCGCGTGGGGTGACGCATCTTGCGGAGAGCTTTGGCTTCGATCTGCCGTATACGCTCTCTAGTAACTTTGAATTGTCGTCCAACCTCTTCAAGAGTCCGACTGTAACCGTCTTTCAGTCCAAATCTTAGAGATAAGACATTTCTTTCTCGCTCAGTTAAGGAATCAAGAACATCTAGAATTTTTTCCCGGAGTAGGGAGTAGGCGGTCATGTCGTAGGGATTTTCAGCACCCTTGTCTTCAATGAAGTCACCGAAATTTGTATCTTCGCTATCTCCAACTGGACTTTGCAGGGAAATGGGCTGCTGAGCCATTTTCATTATACTTTGAACCTTGTCCAATGGTAATTTCATCTCTCTGGCAACTTCATCAGGAGTTGGCTCATGTCCTAATTCTTGGAGAAGTTGTTTTTGGACCTGCATGACCTTATTTAAGGTTTCGATCATGTGGACAGGTATGCGAATGGTTCGTGCTTGATCAGCGATGGATCTGGTAATCGCTTGACGGATCCACCAAGTTGCGTAGGTCGAAAACTTGTATCCGCGGCGGTACTCAAATTTTTCGACCGCTTTCATAAGCCCCATATTGCCCTCCTGAATAAGATCAAGGAAAGATAGACCGCGATTTGTGTACTTCTTTGCTATGGAGATAACCAACCTAAGATTTGCCTCCACCATTTCAGTCTTTGCTTGATGTGCAAGTCTCATATTCTTGCGTAGCTCCTTGATCAGACTTACCAACTCAGCCGGTTCCATTCTAAAGCGGGTACGTGCGAGTTTAAGGTCGGTCTTAACATGTTCAAGTTTGACCCCTTTCCTCTTTAGTTTCGCAAGATCTTTCTTAGACAGCTCCAAGTTGAAGAGGTTTCTTGCGATCGCCTTGAGTTCAGGATTGGTTTGCTGAAGAAAATCCTCAAAAACCTTTAGTTTTAGACAACACTTCTTAAATATGGGAGCCAGTTCTGTTTCTTGATTCTTGAAACGCGTTAAAGCTCTTTTTTTCTGGGTTGCATTGCTTGCATTTTCGTAAGATATCCAGGATTTCTTAATTTTTTGATTCAATTCATCTAAGGCAATGACCTGTTTGCTCAGAGATCGAAAATATGCTTCTCTACTGTCAATTTTCTTATCTAAAACCACCCGATCAAATCTTTCCTCCCTTTCAAGCAGCTTTTTACAAATTTCCAATTGAAAATCATTTGTCAAAGAAACGGAATAAATAATTTTCAATGCGGCAGTTTCAGCAGATTCAATCCTTTTTGAAATATCAACTTCTTCCTCGCGGGATAAAAGCGGAACTTTACCCATTTGCTTGAGATACATTCTCACGGGGTCATCAACCATGTCGCTTTGATTAGACTTTGCAGTCTCTTCTTCTGACTCCTCTTTATTCTTTTTGAACTTCTCGACGTCTTTTGAGTCCATCAATTTAATTTCCAAATTATTGAAAATGGAAATTACGTTTTGCAGTTCTTCAGGTTGTTCTGCAATTTTAGGAAGTGCGTTATCCACATCCTTGTAAGTGAGAAATCCTTGTTCGCGGGACAGATGGATAAGTTGACGAACTTTCTCAGTTAT
>NZKO01000057.1 GCA_002692535.1 Opitutia bacterium | reverse complement strand
TGGTTGACCGATAACCAATCCCTTGGTCCCGTCCCTTTGGAGGGTGATGAAGGATATGCCAATTTAGAACAAATTCAGGGTCTCGATTTTATTTTCAGCGGAAAAATTCCATTGGGAGAATCCTTCAATCTTCCCACCCCTTTTGTTTTTTTGGTAATCCTCGGAATCGCGGGTGCTGTGTTTCTAAAGAAAACTATTTGGGGCCGTTATCTCTACGCACTAGGAAATAACGAAGATGGTGCCAAGTACAGTGGTATTGATACTGATAAAATGAAAATTATTGCTTATGTGCTTTGCTCCTTCTGTGCCGGGCTAGCAGGCATTCTTTTTGCTTTTGAATTGGATTCCGTGCAACCCGCTCAAACTGGGGAATTCTACGAACTGTATGCAATTGCGGCCGCCGTCCTTGGTGGATGTAGTTTAAGGGGAGGCGAAGGATCAATACTTGGAGTTGTGATTGCGGCAGCTGTTATCCGACTGATATATAACTCGATCAATATGGTCGGAATTTCCACACATTTGGAGTTTGGTATTTTGGGAATGGTAATACTGCTTGGGGTAATCGGAGATGAGGTTCTCAAGAAAACCATGGCAAAGAAACAATTGGCTGCACGCTAGAAAATCAATTGCACATTAGAAGACTTTAGTCTTTTTTGCTTACCTTTTTTATTATGTCTTCCACTACGCTAACTCCAATTAATCAATTTCTCGTATCCAATGATCTTCGGATTAGCAATAATCCATGTATCAGTCCTGATTTCTGCTTGGACTGGGAGGAACTGAAAATTTCAATTCAATCGGACGATTACAAAAAACATTCGAGGAGTGAATTTGAAACTCTCCACGGAATATGGAGTCTTATTGAGAACGCAAGGGGTGACCATGCATGGGAATTAACCGGTACGAAAGAAGTAAGTAGTATAGATTATCTAAGCGAGGGTATCGCGTTACGAGGAAATCTTTATTTTCCTGCGACGTATTCCAACTTAATTGGCATGAAAAACCTTATGATGGAGCATGATTCCTCCTGTTCTGTTTTTCCTCGTACAAGCAAACAGCTTGGTAAATCAACCCTGGGAATTGGTGCCCGTTTTACCACTCTCCACTGGGATGGAGTCGACTGGGCAATGAGTAGGCTTGGCATTGGGCTCACTGCCAATCAAAACAGCATTCCGCGGGAACTTGTCTATGATGTAAATGCGATGCTCTCCGATAATTTGGACTCAGTTCCATTTCCATTCATTGGCTGTGACGTTCCCGAGGGACATCAGGGTCAAAGTGTCGAGGGAATGAGTCATGGTTGCATTCTGGCAAAATTGAAAAACGGTTTTCATAAACTTGGAATTGGATGGAGTTTCAATGCTGATCACCAACCGATCGGTGGGAAGTTTGATGAGCGGGAAGATCAGTTGGTGGAAGGTTGTCTTTTTGCCAGTTATATAACTTTTGATTTATCTCCCGAATTGGCTATCACCGAGATTCCGAGTAATGAGAGTGAAAAGCAAGAATTCGTAAAACGTGAAATACCTGACGATCTTGTTGAGTCGACCAGAAAAAGAGTGGTCGAAGCAGGGCTTCATCCAACAGATGATGAGTATAATGGATTACTTGCGTATGTTTGGCCTGCGATGGTGAAAATGAAAAGCCGTGATGGGAAATACAGAGCCATCCGCGAGAAAAACTTCACTACCGAAGAGGGTCGGGATTATCTTAGGGAGTTATCCATTGATGAGCTACCTGGGCTGACGACACCGGAAACAACGGCTGTAATGCTTGCCCTATCCTTTGAGATGGGTATGCCTATCCATTTCGTGGCTCCAGCTTTTGGCTTTCAGAAAAATATTCCCTACCAGGATAATGAAAAACTTCGCGAGATGATTACACCGATTTGGAATATTTGTGAAAAGTTTGAAGTTTCCATTGGCTTTCATTCCGGATCCGGGAAGTCTGCGGAAAATTATCAGGTGGCAGGACAAGTTACCGGTAGTAATCTCGAAATTAAAACCAGTGGACGTTACACTTATGAAATGGGAGTGGCGCTTTCGAAGTCATCTGATCCCTATGATCAGGAACTCTGGAAGGACTGGTATAACTTTACCATCGAGCTCGCGTCCAATGGATGTTTTGCAGATGATGAAACCGAAAGAAAAATGGCCCGTGAGTTTGTCAGCCTTACTCTGGATGGGGAGTCATCAAAAAATGCATTTTCAAGCATTAAAGATTGTCGGAGCATTCTGCAAAGTTTGGAACCTAGCCCTGATCATTTTTTCTGGTTCGAATATAACTTTCTTTATGTGCTCGCTGCCTGTGGATCAGCCGAGAAAACTTCATTGGGTGATCATTCATCTGAAGGTTACAGACAAAGAAAGAGATTCTATTCAATTAGTGAGCAGGGAAAGCTTCTGTATTCCAAAAGAGTATCGGAGTACATCATCTTTTTGGCACAAAATACCGGGTTGGTAAGTTCAAAGATTTGCAAGGATGCATTGTCCGAGCTTGAGACTTTTAATGAATATTCAGACTTCGTCCAGAGTATCTCTGAAAACCAAGGCAATTAAATAATAAACAGTCTATATTTTTTATTTCTGGTCGATATGCCCGAGTCCCTTTTCGGGTGAGACATAATCCCGGATTTTTTGCTTCAATTCTTTTATATCCGGGAAACCTTTGTCTCTTTTCCTACACCAAATTAACTCATGATTGCATGCAATTTGGAATACACCACTCTTGTCCTTACGAGGTTTGAGGGTGACTTCATCAATCTCGTTTTCGAAAGTCGTAAGAATTTCCTGTGCCATCCAACTTGATCTAAGTAGCCAGCGGCAACCCGGACAATATTCGATGATAATGCTAAATTTCATTTTTTTGAAATTTCTAGTTTTTAGTTGCTCGTTTGTAAAAAGTTTTCTGGAGATACTCCGTAAACTGTTTTAAAGGTTCGGGAAAAATGAAACTGGTTCTCAAACCTAACTCAAATGCAATATCTTTTACGAGGTTTCTTATGGAAAGTAAAAGAGAAGCTGCATGGCCCATTTTAAGCCTGATAAGAAAACGATAAGGAGATTCATTATAAAAACCGAATAAAGACGTGTGATAGATAAGCTGCATCAATATTTACTCCAGCAGCAAGTTCATCGATGGTTTTTATCCGAAAATAGTTGTTTCTTACATAATGAAGAATTCGGTTACAATTGTCTTAGGTACGGACTTGCTTTTCTCTTGAAACTCTATGAGTTCAGAAATTTTTTAAAACCAATGCATTTGCCAAGTGGTTGGATAAGGAATTATTGAACTGGAGTTTTCATTGCTAGGAGTAATTCATACATTTCAATGATCTCTAATCCTAAATAAGAATGTTTTTTTTGAGATTTGCTCAATTGGTTCAAAACCAGTTTTGTGAGCCAATACCAAGTAGTATTTTAACAGAGGATGATTGGTTGATGAACAAATTCTGTGATAAGATCCCACCCCGTAATTAAGAAACGAGTCGGGTCCTAGTCTATGCTTCTTTTGATTAAGAATAAATTCTCCTTTTCCTCTGGTTATAATTTCAAGAGTTGTAAAATATCTTTGGGAGATTTTTTATCGATCACGGGTCATGAATCGAGCTCAATCAGGAATACAGGCAGGAAGTGCTCAAAACCCAAACTCACAATTTCGAGGGATTGAGTTTTATTATTGGACATTCCTACGAACACATAGTGTGCCTCGACAACTTGTTTTGAAAAACGTTCATGAGTAGATTTAATCTCGGAAAAGTCAAAAAAGGATATGGTGTTGTCAGGGATATGTATTCCAAAAAAATGTTCTTAAAGATATATGTATATGATAGTTTAAAAACATTCATTATCTTATAAATCTATTGTTTGTCTACTCTGTCGAAAGAATTATAAATCTTCATTTGTAATGTTTCTGATTCCAAAAATAAATTTAAATGCCATTCCTCTGTCGGTTGACATGATATAATATTTTACCTTCAATTTTATTTATGCGGATTACATCGCTATTTTGCCTCATCTTTATTTCCCACAGCTTTTGCTGGAGTGTGGATTTAACTTTTTTTGAGTCCAAAATAAGACCCGTTTTATCCGAGAAGTGCTATGATTGCCATTCTGCCAGTGCAGACAAAATAAAAGGTGGATTGAGATTGGATCATATTGATCTGATTTTGAAAGGTGGCGATACGGGACCTGCCTTGGTGCGTGGAAACCCTGAAAATTCATTAATGATAGAAGCAATAGGCTACCAAGAATCGGATTTTCAGATGCCACCCAAAGGAAAACTGAAAGACTCGCAGATTGGGAATATTGAAACCTGGATCAAAAATGGAGCGTTTTGGCCCGATGAGCCTGTGCCCGAACTGTCATCCACCCAAAAGAGATCTGTCTTTAGTATTGAGAAAAGACGAAAAGAACATTGGTGTTGGCAACCAATTAATCCCCCACTTATCTCTGTTGCTGAATCTATCAAAGATCTACATCCCATTGATCAATTGATTAGAGAAAAGCTTGCTGAGGCAGGACTGTTATCTTCAAGGTCTGCAGACAAAAGAACTTGGTTGCGTCGAGTGACCTTCGACCTCACCGGCCTTCCGCCCAGCTTGTCAGATATTGAAAATTTTTTATCGGATAATTCTGATAATTCATACGAAGTTGTGGTGGAACGACTGCTTGCTTCACCACATTATGGTGAAAAATGGGCGAGGCATTGGATGGACCTGGTTAGGTATGCAGAGACTTGTGGTCATGAATTTGATTATCCATTGGAACATCCTCACGAGTATCGAGATTACCTAATTAGGGCGTTTAACTTGGATGTGCCTTATGATCAGTTGCTTCGTGAGCATGTTGCGGGTGACCTGATGGAAAATCCCCGTTTACATCCTGAATCCAAATTTAACGAATCCATTATCGGAACCGGTTTTTGGTATTTTCATGAGGCTGTTCATGCACCAACCGACTCAAAGGTTGACAACGCGGACCGAATGGAAAATCAACTCGATGTTTTTGGAAAAACCTTTCTAGGATTAACCATTGGTTGTGCCAGGTGTCATGACCATAAGTTTGATGCAATTTCTGAAAAAGATTATTATTCCTTGGCAGCTTACATGCAGGGAAGTACAAGGCAGGAGTATGCCCTTGACGAGGGAGGAGCTCGGAAAGAGTTAGCTGAAAAACTTCACAAGTTTGCCAGAGATGCTTTTTCGGATTTAAAAAGCTCAAAAACTCTTAAGGGTAAGCCAAGCAAATATTGGCAGGCAGTATCGGGGTTTTTTAAACCAGAGGGCAATAAAGAGTTCGAAGGAAATCCTTGGGCAGGCGAGCTAATCGCGAATTTCGATCTAGATTTCGAAGGTTGGACACCTTTAGGCAAGGCATTTGGAAATTCTCCCCAAACACAGACTTCCGGAAAGAATTCAGTAACCAATTTCCATGGCAAAGGTTGGGCAGGTTCATTAATTGCTGGTGGCGACAAACTAACCGGCGAACTTCATTCACCAAAATTTAAGATATCTGAACGGTTTGTTAACTTTCTTGTAGCAGGAGGATCGCCAAAAAAAGTTGGAGTTGAATTATGGATAGATAATAAAAAGAAGTTAGTTAGTCGTGGGTCGAACAACGAAAATTTTACCTCCAAGACTTGGGACCTAAAGAATTACCTAGGGTTTGAGGCTCAAATTCGCTTGGTTGATTATGAGACGGGAGGATGGGGTCACATTCATGCGGACAGATTTGTTTTATCATCAACCCCAGCCTCAATTGCTCGTGAAATACCAATACCCCCCTTTGACGAGTTGCAGCGGATTGCAAATGAAAATTCTCTATCTCCAAAAATGTTGGAGTCTTGGTTTAATCACTACAAAGACGATAGAAATTTGTTCTCATTATCCAAGAATTTCGAAAAAGAGAGAAATCTTTTTTTGGGGCTAAAAAGTGCTGAACAAAACTTCTATCGAAACAGCACTTTATTGTCCGATTTCAAGTCAGACGAAGTTCCTGAGGGTTGGAATGTTGCGGGTGAGGCCTTTAAAACACGAGGAAATGATTTATTGTCTCTTGATAAGTCATCGCTTTTACCTCACCCCGATAGATTTAGCTCGAGAATGTTGGGTATTAAGCGTGTAGGAAACTTACGATCTCCTCATTTCAAAATTGAACACGATAATATTTTGATCAAAGCAAACTCTAACAAGGTATTTATCCGCGTTGTAATTGATAATTTTCATATGGCGATTTACAACGCACTGCTGTTTAACGGCACATTCATTAAAGAGGCTAATTCTAACGGAGAATTTAAATGGTTCACTCTTAATACTCGCAAATACAAGGGACACTGGGCTTACCTAGAAATTGTAGATAAAGGACAGGATGCTTTTATTGAAATTGATCAGGTAAGGTTTGCTAATGGTGGAATTGGAAAACCACCTAGTTCTGAATTCTCTTTTATCTTTAATCAACCAAACCTGAAGGTAGAAGATCTTAACCAAATGCTTGATAAATTTTATGATCGCTTACCCGAAAATTTAAAAAACGGAAATTTGTCNGGTGAGGAAATTGCTTTGTTTAATTACCTACAAAGCAGAGGACTACTAGNGTTTGATGAAATTCTTTTACAAGAACTCTTAGCCCAAGCATCTGAGCTAGACTCCAAAACACCAAAGGAGAGATATGTTTTGGCCATGGGCAAGGGATCGCCATATTCCGGCAATGTTTATGTTAGGGGAAGTCCTCATTCTCTTGGTGATCCAGTGAAAAGCCGTAACCTTTCGGCATTGGGTGGAGAATCTGGAGACAGACTTCATCTTGCGAACCAATTGGTTGACAAAGATAATCCATTGGTGGCAAGGGTCATGGCAAATCGAATCTGGTTGCAATTCTTTGGTCGTGGAATTGTCCCAACTCCTGATGACTTTGGTCCCATGGGTCAGGTACCGAGTCATCCTAAATTACTGGATTGGTTGGCNACAGATTTTCGCAAAAATAATTGGTCGATTAAAAGTTTGATCCGGCAAATCGTTCTATGTGAAACCTATCGCCAATCAAGCGTCACTAATCCAGAAAACAGTGAAGAGAAAATTGAACTGGCTGATCCCCAAAATATCTTACTTCATAAAATGCCCGTCCGTCGATTACAGGCAGAATTTATTCGAGATTCGATACTGTTTTTCTCGGGCAAATTGGATACAAAGATGTACGGAAAATCGATTGCCGTTCACCGTACACCCTTCATGACGGGCAGGGGAGGCAGGGGTAGTGGTCCTTTGGATGGAGCAGGAAGGCGAAGTGTTTATGGTTCGGTTTATCGTAATTTCATTTCACCATTTATGCTGGCTTTTGATCAACCCGCACCCTTTGGAACAAAGGGGAAAAGATCTGTCTCCAATGTACCTGCTCAATCTCTTGCTCTGTTGAATGATCCCTTTGTGATCGAACAATGTAAATTGATGGGAAGAAATATATTTGATCGGAAAGGTGATGAGTCATCATCTTTGCAGGATCTATATGCCACCATAACTGGTAAAGAATTAACTCCAGAAACTGAAAAAAAACTATTCGCTTTTCTTGAAAGTCAATCCACCGCTCTGGGTAAGAAAGATCAACAGGTATGGGCGGACTTGGCTCATGTACTGATTAATTCAAAGAGCTTTCTATTTTTAAACTAAACTCTCAATAGCCATGCACTGCAATCAATTCAATCGTCCTTTTACCCGAAGATCCATGCTTCAATCCTGTGCCATGGGTTTTGGAGGACTTGCTTTTTCAGCTTTGTCAAATGACATAAAAGCTACTCCTTTGTCTCCAAAGAAGCCCCATTTCACGCCTCGGGCGAAAAATGTAATTTTCCTCTACATGGATGGAGGACCTTCCCATGTTGATATTTTTGATTACAAACCAGCACTTGAAAAATATAATGGTAAAGATCCACATCAGGTCATCGGCAAGTTAGCTCCAACCCAGTTTGATAGAATTGGCAAAATTTTGAAGAGCCCATGGGAGTTCAAACAGAGGGGGCAAAGTGGTCATTGGGTATCCGATCTTTTTCCTCACATTGCAGAGGATGATGTGATTGATGAGATTTCAATGGTCAAGTCCATGACATCAAACTTTTCCGAGCATACCTCAGCAAATTATTTTTTACACACTGGAAACGGTTTTCAGGGAAGACCCAGCATGGGGGCATGGTTTGGTTATGGACTTGGTACGGAAAATCAGAACCTACCGGGTTTTGTTGTATTGAACGGGGGGCTAATTCCTCCAGGTGGGCTTGATTGTTTTGGATCAGGCTTTTTACCGGCAAGCTATCAGGGTTCCATATTTCTCCCACAGTCTGAACCTGTAGCCAATATCAAACCTAAGGAAAGAACCACTCAACTCCAACAAAACAAACTTTCTTTGCTTTCGGATTTGGATAAGGATTCTTTAACCCTATCGGAATTTGATCCACAGGTTGAAGCTGCGATTCAAAATTACGAAACGGCTTACCAGATGCAGACATCGGTTCCTGAACTTATGGACCTAAGTGGTGAGTCAGAAGCGGTTAAGAAATCCTACGGAATGGATTCAGATTTTAAGAATACCCGGACCTTTGGATTGCAATGTCTACTTGCTCGAAGATTGGTGGAGAGGGGAGTTCGGTTTATCGAACTAACATGCCCGGGAGGGAATGGGGACAGGTGGGATCAACACGGTGGACTGGTTGATGGACACGGAAAAAATTGTAAGTCAGTAGATCAGCCAATTGCAGGACTTATTCGAGATCTTCGAAAACTTGGCATGTTGGATGAAACCCTAATAGTTTGGAGTGGAGAGTTTGGAAGAACTCCATTTGCCCAGGGGTCAAATGGTCGAGATCACAATCCCTTTGGCTTCACCACATGGTTTGCCGGGGGTGGGATCAAACCAGGGGTTTCTGTTGGTGCAACAGACGACTTTGGATATAAGGCTGTCGAGAATAAGTATGAAATACACGATCTACATGCCACCATGCTTCATCTGCTTGGCATCGAGCATACTGAAAGCACGTTTCGTTTCGGGGGTCGTGACATGAGGCTTACGGAAGTATACGGACACTTAATTAAGGAAATCTTAGCTTAATTTTCTTCTGATCATAAATCACCGATAGTATTTCTTGCAACTTTAGGGTTGAATTATTTTGTGGATACTTGCGTGTTTATCGTAAATATTAGGGTATGACTGAACCTTTGGAAGATTTAATTGAAGCACCCATTTTGGAGAGCCAATTCTCGAAATATCTTCGAGAATATCGATTACTTAATAGTCTTTTAATCTCCCTTTTCGCGGTCCTTTTACTTTTTGCATTGCTTTGGAATATCGTTGTGTGGGTCGCTCCTGCTGGAGAACCTGGTTCTGACTTTGCTGATGCTGGAGCAAATGACACAGCTCCCAAAAAACAGGAACAAAAAGTTCGCTTGATGCAGAGGCAAAAACAGGCAAAACCATCGCAAACTTATACTTTTCAGGCACAGGCAATTTCAGATATTGTGGCACCAGTTGTCGACATCGAAACTAAAGATTTAACGCCGGCAATGACGATGAGTCCGATGGGTGATGTTGGAGATGTTCGAGTTGACGTTGATATGTCTGTATTAAATAAGGCATTCGCTTCCAACTTCATGGGAGTAAAGTCACAGGCAAACAAAATCTTATTTATCATCGACTATTCGGCATCGATGAAAGGGCGAGATAAGGTAATGCGCTACGAATTATGCAAGGCAATTGATAAACTTCCAGCGGTAGGTTCAGTTGCAGTACTTTTCTTTTCAGGACCAACTTGGATTGCGGGGCAGGATGCAAAAGCTTTACACAACAATTGGACTGGATCGAATGGTGGTGGATGGAAGCCCAAAGATGGACATAACCCTGAGAGGCCAAAATGGTTGCCTGTTACTCCCTCAAATAAAAAAAAGCTAAAAGAAGCCGTAGTATCCACTCCGTTAACTTTTGGTACAGTCTGGGATAACTCTTTTGAATGGGCATTTTACATGAACCCCAAACCGGATGTGATCTATTTCATGACTGACGGAAATGCCAATAAGAATTTTCAGGGAATGGAAATCATTAAGAGTAAGAAAGGGAAAACAAAAATTTACACCATTGGTTATGGAGCACCAGCTGGTGCAAAACTACCACTTGAAGAGATTGCAGCTATGACTGGAGGAAAGAGTAAGTTTGTAGAAATGGAGCAAATCAGAGAGATGGAAAAAAATATTTGAAAAATTATATGATGAAATCCATGGGCCGATTTTTTCTCATCTGTCATGTTGATTTCTAAAATATGATCATCTTTCATTGAAATTGCCAAAACTAGCAATACAACCATAGCTATTGTTCATGAACACAATTGGACTTGATATTGGTACATCTTCGGTTAAAGCCCTTTTGGTCGCACCCAATGGAGAAGTCTTGAAGGTAAGTTGTCCGGAATATCCTTTCCAAACCCCTAAACCTCTGTGGTCTGAAACTGATGCCAGCGTTTGGTGGGATGCCACACTGAAAGCAATTCGTGAATTACTGGAAGGGGGGGGTGCGGGGAGCATTGGCGGTATTGGATTAACGGGGCAGATGCACGGATTGGTTTTGCTTGATGCAAAAGGCGAAGTCCTTCGCCCGTGCATCATGTGGAATGATCAAAGATCATTTGCAGAGTGCGATGAAATGACATCGATCATTGGGAAGGATGAGATTTTAAAAATTACCGGAAATCCTGTTCTTGCCGGATTTACTGCTCCCAAGATTCTTTGGGTTCAGAAGAATGAACCGGAGATCTTCGCCAAAATTGATAAAGTTTTACTCCCTAAGGACTACATTCGTTATAAATTAACGGGTGAATTTTTCACTGATGTTTCGGATGCTTCTGGCATGTCCTTACTTAATGTAGGTAAGAGGGAATGGTCACAAGACATTCTTGATGCACTTGCTTGGCCGCGTCAATGGTTACCTGAAGTTACGGAATCTACTGAAGTTTCATCAAAATTATCCAGTTCCGCTGCTGAAATGACAGGATTGCCTTTGGGTACTCCAGTAGTAGCCGGTGGTGGTGATTGTGCGGCTCAGGCGGTGGGAAGTTCGATTGTTGAGGAGGGAAAAGTATCTGTCACTCTAGGAACAAGTGGCGTAGTTTTCGCGCAAAGTGACCAATACAGGGTTGAGCCTAAAGGTAAATTGCATTCCTTTTGTCATGCTGTGCCTGGAAAATGGCATATGATGGGAGTAATGTTGTCAGCGGCCGGATCTTTCCAGTGGTTCAAAAATCAACTTGCTGGTGATGAACGGCGCATCGAAAGTCAAGGGGGCAAAGATGCCTATGAACAACTGACCAAACAAGCTGCTTCCATCAAGCCGGGTAGTGAAGGTTGTCTTTTTTTGCCTTATTTGTCTGGTGAAAGAACTCCTCACCCAGACCCACATGCAAGGGGTGCATTTATTGGTCTTAGCTTGAGGCATGGAATTAGACATATGACCAGGTCCGTCTTGGAAGGCGTAAGTTTTGGACTTAATGACTCTCTAACCCTAATGCGCGGGCTGGGAATAAATCCCTCCAATGTCATTTTAACCGGTGGGGGTACTCGCTCCAGCTTGTGGAAGCAAATGTTATCGGATATATTTGTTTCTGATTGCTCACTTGTTAATGCCAAGGAAGGAGCCGCGTATGGTGCAGCTCTGTTAGCTGCCGTTGGAATTAAGGTGAAGGAAACCGTTGAACAGGCAAGTGCTGAATGGATTGTGGAGACGGAGAGAATTCTACCTAGTGATAATGTAAAAATTTACAGAAAAGTGTATTCTCACTATCAAAATTTGTATCCGAGTTTAAAGGATCATTTTAGCTCAATTGCTGAGATTGCTTAATTGGTAGGATATATGGAAGAAAATCCCTACGAGTCATCCAAACTTCTTGGTGAATATTTGTTGTTTCACTATGGGCGAGAGGAGGAAATCTTGCCTTGGTCAAACGGCCCGGTTGAAGCACTAAACTTCTGCAGTCGAACTGTTGAGTCTTTGATGTCTGGGTCTGATGAATTTGAGCCAAATTCGAAAGCTTTAGATATTGGATGCGCCGTGGGTGCGTCTTCTTTTGTTTTGGGCAAATATTTTGGGAAAGTTTTAGGTGTTGATTTTTCGAAAAACTTTATTGAAGCAGCAAATAAACTTAAAAAAGAAAAATTCATTGATTATTCTTATCTTGACGAGGGAGATAGCTTTGGCGAAGCCAAGGCAATCCCTCCCGGACACAAGGGAGATGTTTGTTTTGAAGTCGGTGATGCGATGAATATTCCTGACTCCTGGTCCAATTTCGATCTGGTTCATGCGGCCAATCTTATTTGTCGTCTACCTTCTCCTCAAAAGTTTCTTGATAGAATTCCCGGAATGGTAAAGCAGGGAGGCCAATTGTTGTTGGCAACCCCTTTCACTTGGCTGGAAGAGTATACGCCAAGAAACGAGTGGTTGGGTTCTGGAGATTCCAGAGAAAAGATTCAAGAGATTTTAAGCCCATGGTTCCAACTGGAGTACGAAACGAACTTACCTTTCTTAATCAGAGAGCATCGGAGAAAATACCAATATTCGGTTTCGTGGGGAACCCGCTGGAGAAGGATTTAATTTTACGACAACTAAAGATGAAAAAATTGGAAGAATTCATAAATCATATTAGCAGTGAAGAGAGACCAGAAGCGAATTGGTCGAATTTAATTCATTCCCTCTGGTGGGCCAAAAAGGGTAATTGGGAATTTGCTCATTATATTGCGCAGGATATCGATAGTAACGATGGTTCATGGATTCATGCTTACTTACATCGTGTTGAGGGAGATTTGGGAAATGCAGCTTACTGGTACACTCGTGCAGGTAAGCCGGTTAAAACCAACGAAAGTTTGGATGATGAATGGGCGGAAATTTCAAATTCAATTCTTGTTACGAGCTAATTGCGATACTTATTGCTTAGGCCAAATATAAAGTTCATATGGCGATCAATGCTCATCAGGAATCTGGAAATGAACTTCCGGAAGATGAACAATGGGATTGGGTCTCTCCTGTTTTTCTCGCGGTGCTTTGCGTAATGAGTGTATTATTTATTAAGTCTGCACAAGCATACGATGGGGGGAATGAGTGGCAAAAGCAGTCAGTTTGGTGCTGTTTTGGATTTCTTGTTTATTTTGGTGTTTCGCTTGTTGATTACAGAAATTTAATGAAATATGCACATTTCATATATGGTTTTTCAATTTTATCACTACTTTTGGTTTTTGGTGGTCCTAAAATTTATGGAGCCAGTCGGTGGGTAGATTTAGGTATTTTAAAAATTCAACCATCTGAGATGGCTAAGTTTGCTACAATCATAATGGGTGCAAGTATTTTGTCTCGAGCAAAAATCGGTGATCTTCGTGACTCATTGAAGGGAATAATAAATTTAACTTTCTGCTTCCTTGTTCCAATGTTCTTGATTTTTTTGCAACCTGACTTAGGTTCAACAATGGTACTTCCACCAATTGCCTTTACTCTTTTGTACGTCGCACGCATACCTGCCAAATTTTTTGTAGCAACAACTTTATTGTTCGTTGCTCTGCTTGGATTGCTTGGACTGGACATTTATCGATATTATCAACACAAATCTGAAAATCTGCATTCTTCTGAGCCGGTGGTAGCTTATGAGGAAAATGCGCTCTTACCGCTTAAAGACTATCAACGCAAACGCATACTTACTTTCATTGCCCCGGAAGTCGTAGATCCCCATGGGGTAGGTCCTAACTGGAATAGAATCCAAGCACTTATAGCTGTATCCACTGGTGGACTGATCGGCAAAGGATGGGGCGAAGGTATGCAAGCCAAATTAGGCTATCTTCCCCCAGCAGTTGCTCACAATGACTTCATTTTTGCAGTCCTTGCTGAAGAATGGGGTTTGATCGGCAGCTTATTTGCCTTGCTGGCCTATTCAGTCATTATTTTTGGTTGCTTAAAGGTGGCATCAAAATCGGCTGATATGTTTGGTCGGTTGCTTGCTTCAAGCATATCCGTTCTCATGATGGTTCATTTGTTTGTGAATGTTGGAATGACCATAGGAATTACACCTATAACAGGTCTTCCCCTTCCTTTCATGAGTTATGGTGGGTCTTTTGTGGTTACCTGTTTTCTAATGATGGGAGTGGTACAGAGCGTGTATCGGCACAGAAAGGAATTTATTCTATGATTTCAATGGAAAATTTCATTCTGTTAAGCGAGTTGAATTGCAGATTGCTCAACTCCAAAAATTATGGCTCGAAAACCCAGAAAAAACAGTAATTTCACAAAAAGTTCATTCGATTCCGGTAGGTCAAATCAATCCTTGCAAGATAACTTGCGATCTAACGATATGAGTTTGGCCCCTGAAGAACCCTCTCCTATAACTATTGATAAGTCCGAGTTGAGGACTGGAGCTATAGAGAGAGCAAAGAATCGGCCGATTCGAGAAAGGATATTGTCTTTTTTCCGGAAGGAAAAAGACAAGGATTATAAAGAACTCATAATCAATACTGAAGCACTCGAAAGGAGAGTCGCTCGTATTGAAAATGGTATTCTTCAAGGTTTTGATGTAGAACGACTTGATGAAGACCGAATGGTTGGTGCAATTTTTAAGGGTAAGGTGCAAAATCTTGAACCTGGTTTAAAAGCGGCATTTGTTGACATTGGCCAGGAAAAGAACGCGTTTTTACATTATTGGGACATGCTACCGGGTGCGAATAATGATCCGTCGATTGAAATTGTTCGTGAAAATAAGAAACGTGGTTCGAACAATGAAGTGAAATCCGTCAAAGACATACCTAAGGCATTTCCCATAGGCTCTGAGATTGTAGTTCAAATTACCAAAGCTCAAATAGGAAGCAAGGGCCCAAGAACTACCACGAACCTATCATTACCAGGGAGGTTCCTCGTACTAATGCCTTATGCTGGTCAATGTGGTATATCAAGAAAAATTGAGGAGAAATCTGAACGGAACAGGCTGAAAAGCATTATTTCTAATTTGTCTCTTAGAGAGGGAATGGGGGTTATAATCCGAACTGCCGGTCAAAACAAACCTGAACGCTTTTTCATGCGAGATCTTCATCTTCTTCTCCAACAATGGGATGAAATAGAGAGTAAAATAAAAACGAATCATGTACCTTCCTTTTTATATCAGGAACCAGACCTGATTGGACTCACGGCAAGAGATTTTTTGACAGACGATGTAGATCGCGTTCAGGTCGACAAAAAGGCAGATTATGATCGCCTGATTGAAACCATCCAAAAAATTTCACCCAAATCAAAGTCCAAGGTTTCTTTCTTTGATGAAGAAATTCCCATTTTTGAGAGGTTTAATGTAGAGAGGCAAATCGAGCAGACCTTCATGAAGAGAGTCTTGCTTCCTTCTGGAGGTGAGATTGTTATGGAAGAAACTGAAGCATTGGTTTCGATTGATGTAAATACCGGAAGCCACAAAGGGAATCGTAAGGATGGTAAAAATTTTATTCTACAAGCTAATATCGAGGCAGCGATTGAAGTTTCGCGCCAGATGCGATTGAGGAATTTGGGCGGTTTAGTGATCATTGATTTCATCGATATGAAAAACAAGAATGATCAAAGAAAAGTTTTTCAGAAGATGAAAGCATCAATGGCCGAAGATAAGGCAAAGCATAACATTTTGCCAATATCACAACTCGGAATAATGCAAATCACAAGACAGAGACATGATGAGAGTAATTCTAGCGGAATTTATGACACATGCCCCTATTGTGTTGGACGTGGAATAGTTAAGTCTGCGAGGTCCGTAAGTATTGAGATTCAACGTAGATTATCAAGTTTGGTTCGAGCAAATAATGCTAATCAAGACAAAGCCACTCAGAAATTAAAAGTCTTTTTACATCCTGGAGTGCTTCGTAGATTAAGGGGACCTGACGCTAAGCTGTTGCAGAAGATCGAAAGAAATTATAACATAAAAATTTCTTTCGAAAGCTCGGAATCATATCACATGGAAAATTTCAAATTTGTTGATGAAGTCTCTGGAAAGGAAATTCGTTAGCATATATGAAAAACTTCCTTGTGGCTTTCGATAAGTGCAAGGATTCTTTATCTGCACCAGAAATTTGTGATCTGGCAGAAAGAGTTCTGATTAAGCGTTTTCCCGAGACTAGAGTAATGAAAGTTCCTCTTACAGATGGTGGAGAAGGCTTTGTTCAAATTCTCTCTGCCGAAGTTGAAGGAAGTATTGAATCGGCCAAAGTAATAGATTCAATTGGTAAGGAAACAACCGCTAAATTCGGTCTTTGTCAGATTGAAAAACTTCATTCTTCGGTAATAAAAGAATTGCAACTTCCTTCCTCCGGTAATTTAGCGATAGTGGAGATGGCAGAGTGTGTTGGTTTGGCAGACTTGCCAAACGAGCTAAGGAATCCTTGGGAAACTTCAACTTTTGGGGTTGGTCAATTGTTAAGAAAAGCTGCAGATTTACGAGTTGATGCCATTCTTTTGGGAATTGGAGGAAGTTCCACAAATGACATTGGTTTGGGTGCATTAGTTGCCTTAGGAGCTACCGTCAAAAATAAGAATAACGAAACAATTCCCTTTCCACATCCATTAACCTGGTGCGATGTTTCAGAAATTCATTTTGATGATTTGGTAGAACTACCTCCAATTATAATTGCCTGTGACGTTGAAAATAAATTGTTTGGTGAGTCCGGAGCAACAGCAGTCTATGGACCTCAAAAAGGATTATCTGTTGAGGATATTGGTAAATTTGAAGATCAAATCAAAAGAATACTCACTATGGTAAGTACTAAAATCTCTAAAGTTTTTGAAAAATCCAATGCTATTGGAAGCGGTGCGGCAGGTGGAATGGGTTACGGACTTTCGTTATTCTATGATGTGAATATGACTAAGGGCTTCGATCTGATCAGCTCATGGTTCAGTATTGATGAATTGATGAAAAACGCTGATTTTGTGATTACGGGTGAAGGTAGGTTCGATAAGACTTCGCTTAATGGTAAAGGCCCTTTTGAGGTTATAAGACAATCAAGTCAAAATGACATACCATCCTTGGTGTTGGCTGGTTCAGTCGATAACGAAGTGAAGCGGCAAGTTAAGGGAAAATTTCATAAGTGTGATCTTCTAGCGTTTGGAAGGAGTGATTGGACATTAGAGAAAAACTTATTGCTTGCCAGAGATCAATTCACATCTTCATTGCAAAATTACTCGTTTTCGTAATTCGGGTATTTTTCCGCATGAATAAGGAGGTCAAATTTAAAAGAATAAGAAGGTTAAAAAAATGGCTGAAACCTTTACCGAGAAGATCGAACATTCATCGGTATCCAGTTTTAAAATGGTTTTCCAAATCTGCCTACAAACGAGCATATCTTTGGGAATTTCGCAGTAGGACTATTGTCCCAGCTCTTTTTTGGGGAGTTTGGATTGCCATGTTGCCGATTGTAGGTCTTCAAATGTTGGTGGTTTTTTTAATCGCTTTGGTTGTAAGGGCAAATCTCCCCTTAATTGTTGCTCTTCAATGGATTTCGAATCCCATAAGTATGGGTCCGATTTATTTTGCCGATTATCAGATCGGAATGGTTTTCTTGAATCTGCTTGGTATTAATTATGAGCGAAATAAACTTTTAAATTCGGAGTACAATTGGAGCGAATTTTCTTTAGCCGATTTGAAAACTTTGCTTGATACCTTTCCGCCTATGCTTGTGGGAGGTTCAATTATAGGTATTTCCCTGGGTGTTATATCAGTATTCCTTTACAAGCTGGTTTCTAAAACATACAAAAAAAATGATGATCCGAAATTTTCTTAATCTTCGTCCTCAATGCAAATTTTTATCGAGGATATGTTCTTATCTTTTGATAACGTGCTGCTTGGAGTTGGATGCTAAATTTTCACTTGGAATTGACTATTTGGAAGAGACAAACTTCAAAATTCTTAAGGATAAGAAGGTTGGTCTCCTTACCCATCCAGCAGGATTAAACAGCAAAGGCGAAAGCACAGTGAATGTCTTACTTAGATCCTCCTCAGTGAATTTGGTTGCCTTGTTTGGTCCTGAACACGGAATTTATGGAGACGAAAAGGCTTCCGTTCCAGTTGAGGATAAAATTGATCAGAATACCGGATTGCCCGTATATTCTCTCTACGGGAAATTCCGTAAGCCGACCAAAAACATGCTTTCGAAAATCGATGTTTTGGTCATCGATTTACAAGATGTGGGAGTGAGATGTTATACCTACATAAGTTGCATGCGATATGCAATGGAAGCCTGCTTTGAGGAAGGTGTGCAAGTAGTTGTTTTGGATCGACCAAACCCACTGGGTGGAAATAAGGTAGCCGGTCCAATGATGGACGAAGAATTGATGAGCTATGTGGGTGCCTTTCCCATGCCTTTTGTCCACGGTCTGACCATTGGTGAAATTGCACTTTGGTCGAAGAAGGAGTCAGGTATTTTGAAAGTTTCGGAGAGTGCAAGGAAAAGTGGTCAGTTGGCAATTGTTCCGATGAAAAATTGGAAAAGAGGAATGACATGGCCACAGACTGGATTGAGGTGGATTCCAACCTCTCCAAACATTCCAAGTTTGGATGCGGTTGCGGGTTACCCAATGACTGGTCTTGGAGCTCAAATGGGTAAATTCAAGCACGGTATAGGAACTCCCCAACCCTTTCGTTTCCTTACTTTTGAGGGTAAAAGCTCCCAAGAGCTGAAATCAGTTCTGGACTCTCTTAATCTGGCGGGATTGTCCTTTCAAATCAAGAGCCTCAAAGATGGCTCGGGTAAAGAGTTCGATGGAGTCTACATAGTACTCAGCGACTGGAACAAATGGCGTCCCACAGAATTAGCATTTTACATGATGAAACTGTCTGCTATCTGGGAAACCCCCAGTCCTTTTTCAATTGCGAAAGAATCAGAGGTTACCTTATTTAACAAACATGTGGGTTCAACTGCTTGGTGGGAGCATCTTTTTGAAAAAGGCTCGAACTGCGATCCGAACAAGTTTCTGATGAAATGGGATTTGGAAACGAAGAAGTTTACCGAAGAGGTAAAAAAATATTATCTTTACTAAATTATTTGAAGGTCGTTCTTGAGTTTCTTTGGTCTATCGCAGAAAATCATCAAGAGATAAGATACTTAAATTGTAACTACGCATTGCCTCTTCGGCAATATCTTGGTCTTCCATTGCAATGGCAATAACCGGTCTTCCATTTGGTTGGTGCATAAAAGAGTATACATAATGAATATTAATTTCAGCCCCCAAGAGTGATTGCGTTACTTGTTGAATAGAATCTTCGTTCTCAACTTCAACTGCTAATACATCTCTTTCGGTGTATGAGAAAGATTGTGATTTAAGTAGTCGGGCCAAATCTTTGGGGAAATTTGGAATCACCCTTATCACTGCTGAATCAGTGGTGTCCAAAACAGAAATTGCAAGAATGTGTATATCATCTTCTTTCAGCATTGAGATGAAATCGTTCAACCAGCCAACTTTGTTCTCAGCATAAATGACAAATTGCCTTATCGCTTCGCGACCTGGACTGCGCATTGTCAAATTACCGTCAAAGTTTTCGCTCACACTTAAATATTTTACTAAAGATGAATTTTACTTGGGTTTGTTCTTTTAAACCATGAGTTTTAAAATGAATCCTTGCAAAGAAGATTTTTTCAATTCATGAGAAAGTTATGAGAAATTGGACCATTTTTTTATACACTCTTGGCATTCTTATCTTTAGGCAAGTTCAATATGGTGATGAAAGTTTGGGTAAAAAGTGGATCAATTCTTCTGTTGAAAACCTTCAAGACGCTTCAGCTCAAGGTGACTCTTTTGCTCAAGCGTTTTTAGGGCTCCTTTTTGCCCATGGTGACAAAAAGTTGCAATTGGATCCTGAAAAGGCGTTTAAACTAGCCACCATGTCATCTGAGTCCGGGCACTGGTTAGGGCATTTTGTCTTGGGTCTTTTATATCGTTCCGGACCTATTGGTCCTGATCTATCCAAGGTCCGGGAATATTATTTGAGATCCTTTCAAGACTCAGATGGTAAAATGATAAAACTAGCAGCAAGAAAGGACCCAATCGCGAGTTATGCACTTGGTGAAATTTTTACCTCTGATGAATTGGCACCAAACATTCTACCTGACTTAAAACTAGCATATCGACATTATGAAGTTTCGGCAGAAGAAGGTTTTATTCCTTCAGCAGTTCAGTTGGCACTTTTTAAGATTCACTCTCTTATTCCATTTGAAAAAAACGCTGCTGATGAGATTGAGAAAGGAATATCAATTTTAAAAGAATCAATTTCCAGTGAGATTCCATCAGCCCATCATTATCTCGGAAGAGCATTTTTGGAAGGGATTGGTCAGGAAAAAGATCTTCAGATGGCATTCATTCATTTTCAAGCTGCTGCAAATAAGGGATATGGTGAATCCCAGCTGATAATAGCTGATTTTTATGGTCAGGGTGTGATCGATTCTCCCAAATTAGACTTGGCTATTCGATACGCAAAATTGGCACTTAAGACAGATTATAAGAGAGCCAAGGAAAAATTAAACAAGTATGAAGCTTTAAGAGATGAAAATCTTTCAGGAGTAGCTATGCAAAACCAACCCCCGTTACCTAGTTTGCCAAAAGTACAAGAAATTCCGTTACCCGTACCTCTGGTGACCGAAGAAAGTTCACCAGATTCGTATGATTCTGAAATGTTGCCATCTTCCTTTTCTTATCCCGTGAAAGCTAATCTTAAAACAAATGAATCTTCTAGCCAGGTAAACGGTTCCTCAAATGCAACGGAACCCTTCGTTGTCAAGAGCAGTGCTGATCTTGAAGAAATAAAGGACAAGGCCAAGTCCCACTACTGGGGGCGTGGAGTTTCAAACGACTACAACATCGCATTTAAGCTTTTCATGGAAGCCTCGAAAGTGGAGGATGCCGAGTCTCTTAGATATTTGGGATTGATGTACCTAACAGGAAAGGGTGTTACCAAAGATACTGTCGGAGCTATTAATTTTTTTGAAAAAGCAGCGTCAAAAGGAGACACGATGGCTGCTAAATATTTGGATAAGATCCGTTCTATATCAAATAATTGAAAAGTTGATCTCTTATGATTAGATTTGCCTTTTAAAAATGTCATTTCTATTAATGGGTTTTAAGGAGAGATGGCAGAGTGGTCGAATGCGCTGGTTTGCTAAACCGGTGAGGAGCTAATCGTTCCTCCACGGGTTCGAATCCCGTTCTCTCCGCCATTCATAAATAATGCATGATTTTAAAAGTTGCACATATTGAAATATGTTTAAGAGAAGGAATCAAAAAACGTTACTATTAGTTGCCTANAGTTTCTGTGTTGTGACAATTGGGTGCAATAAATCCCACACTTTACATACTTTTGGAAATAATTCTGATGGAACGAGCCAAATTGGTTTCGAAAGTAAAAAATTGCCAGTTTTAAGTAAGATTAATTTACAAACTCTATTGCTTGGTAAGAATAAGCTTGAAGTACAGGAATTGTTGGGACCCCCCGAAGGTAAAAGTTTAGATGGTGGAAACGGATATCTTTGGGACTACCGTAGGCCAATTTATGATGACACTACGCAAAAAATCTACGACTGGAGCTTAGTCTCTTTTAAATTCATAGGGGGGTTGTGTGCCAATATAAACATAAGATTGGAAAACGCTCCAACATTTATCCTCAGTGATTCTTCGCAAAACAATTCTGCTGAATAAAATGGAAAATTGAAAAATTCTTAAATCAGTAAGTTTCGCTAGGGAAGTCTGATAATATCAATCCTCTTGTTTGAGTTTGATCGCGGATCAATGTTCCTAATTGTTCTATCTTTATTGTCATATATGATCAAAGCATTAGTTGCTGAGCATGTCAGTGTAAGTGGACCNGACACTTTAACTAAAAATTCTTCATTTCTGGAAAGTCTTTTCCAGGCAATTTCATTTCCCTTTTCATCTTGGATCCAGACCGATAATTCACGCATTGCCTTAAGTTTGTATTGATATTCTGAATCAGTGTCTTGAGTTTTGTCTTTTTTGAATTCGATCGAAAAATTATTTTCATTTTCTGGAAAAATTACTTCATTTTTTTTGACCAACAANTTGTCATTTTCCTCTGTTTGCTGAATGTTTTCATTATCATTTTTTGCAGCAATGGGTTGATTGACGTAAGCATCTGGTGGTAGAGCATCTGGCAAGCTAACTTCGGATACGCTTATGCAACCAGATTGAAAAAGTAAAAATAAATGAAATAACGAAAAATCCTTATTTCTAGAATTGAAGATTTNCATCGATAACAAAAAGAGGGGTTTATCTAATTTTTTTCAAACATGGAATCCATCTTTTTTTTCAAAGAAGTCAAATCTTCCATGAGATTGAATTCCAAAGGGTCGCAAGCGTATGTTAGAAAATGGCCCGAACCTAGCTTTCCTACCAGTGATTTTCCATTTTTAGAAAATGCGCATGAAACAAAATCGCTGGAAAGTTTTTCAGCAATCGTACAAAGAAAATTTCCATGCTCTTTATTCCATATTCGTAAGGCTCCGTCGTGAACAGTTGCAAGAATTTTTCCGCATGGGGAATGAGCCATTTTTCTACTGACCGGATTTTTCTTATCTATTGGTATCTGTTCCAAAAAATCATTCAACATTAATGAACTTGTATCAAGGTCATTTGAGAGGCTGAAATAAAAGTCCGGAGTTTTTTCAGCTTTTCCGTCGGGACGAACAATCAGAATGGAAGAGTCATCGGTTAACTCCCGAAGCGAACAACTACCCTTTTCCGTAGTAAGCAGAATTCTCTCCCCATCCTTTGAAAATTCAAAATCTATTGTGCTTGGTAGGTTTGTACGAATTATCTTGTAGATCGCTCCTGACTTGGCTTCAACGAAACTCAAGATTCCATTTGTGTTAAGTATGCTGAAGTAGTTTTTTCCAGGTAACCATTTTGCCTTTAGAGCAAGTCCTTTTTCTTGAGAAAAGATTGTATTTGATGCACCACTTGTAGAATCAATCAATATTACATTGGAATATCTCCCTGATCCTAAAATCTTTTTGAAATCGTGAGAGAATTCTAAATACTCAATATCACCTTCATAGTCCTGAGTCCCCAAAATCCAGTTTGGAGCTTTCTTTGCCAAGCTACGAGAGACTATTCTGCCATCCAATCCACAGGAAACAAAATTCTCTTTTTTGTGATCTACAGCAATGCAGGAGATGGGTGCCTTATGATCATTGTAGGAAACAATAACTTTTCCTGAAGCCTGATCTAAAAGATAAACTTCCCCATGATCTGTCCCAATGAGAAGCTGCTTTTTGAATTGTAAGGGTATGATTTCAAGNACCGAGCTTTTGAGATCTCTTTCCCAATCAGGCTTGTCAGATCCGATCTTTTGAGCAGTGATTTCGCCAAGGTCATTTCCACTGACAATAGTTTTATCTTTGAGATCACAAATAGCTTCTGGAAAATTGGTCAAACTGCGTGAGCCCATCATAAAACTGCCAGATAGAATTGGTTGTAGTGGAATGGGCGAAAGTTTTTTTACCAACTTATCAATTTCTTTATTAGAATCTGCAGCAAGCGAAGTGTTCAAGTCTTCTTCTTCTCTGAGTATAGGTCCAAGGCAAACTCTTAACCCACGATCACCATTCGAAACAGTAGCGGCATTGGCTCCGCGGTAGCCAAAACGGCACCTAGTGTAATCATTATTGAAACTTCCACCTTTAAGTAGCTTCCAGTTACCATCAAATTGAACCGGATTTTTAGCTCCGAATCTGGGAAAACCAAAAAGCTCACCCTTATTGATGCTTNTACCATCTAGACACCANTCCCATATATTACCATGCATATCGTATAGTCCCCAGGCATTAGGAGTTTTTTGAGCAACAGGTTGAACCTTTCCGCCTGAGTTTTTGTTATACCACCCGAATTTATCAAGATGTTGTTCATAGATTTGATCCTTATTGTGAAATGTGCTGCAGTTGGTCTCATAAAATGGACCTGTGGATCCTGCTCTTGCAGCATATTCCCACTCTGCTTCAGTTGGTAAACGCCAAGTTAAGCCAGAAGGCGGCGGAAACTTTTTATTCATTGTTGTGCAAAATTCCGTGGCCTGAGTCCAATTTACCTGTGCGGGAAGATTGAGACCTTTGATTTTGCTAGTATCATAATTCGTAATCTTCTTAAATTGTTCTTGGGTCACTTCNGTTTCTCCAAGCCAAAAGCGTTTAGTTATAAAAATTTTCTTCAATTTCTCGTTTTTCTGCCTGCCTAATTCTTCTGAGGTCGAGTGTTTTACTGTATAGTTTCCCTCCGCNAATTTTGCATGCCCGTCCCAAAGGGCATAGGATCCGTCTTTTCCATTAGTGAAAATGCTGTCATCTTCATTTTCAATAAGACTTGCCTTCGCCACACCGGCCTCAAGGTGAGGATTAAACCAGAGAACTTCCTGTGTCTCTGAATTTCGGGCAAGAAATCTCAATCTATTCCAATACCAACAGCGAAAGTAAGAATTGGTATTTTCAAGAATTGAGACTGCTTTTTCTGAATTTTGCTTTTTGAGAGATATTTTAGCCTGTTTGAGCTGGTCTATATACTCATTGTAGGCTTTGAGAAGTAGGTTGCTTTTTAGTCTTTTAATTTCATGAACTGGAATTTTAAAACTACCTATCATTGGATGCTTACCCTGAAGAAATCCTTTGTTAATGGAGTCGAGTTCAAATGAAAGTTTGCCGAGTGAATTTCTTAGGTTAATCTGTTCTTTTGAGGTATCTTTGGTTTCATTTAAAACCTTGGCTGGAAAATAAGAAAGCGACCTCAAGTTTTCAAAAGGCACTTCAAAGGTTCCTCTTTTGGTTTCGAGCCTTAAACCACTCTCTGTGGAAGTCGAAGATTTTACAGGAGTGGAGTCTCCATTTTGAAAATATGCAATTTGATTTCCAACATTGTTTTTCATAATCGAACTATTAGAAAANGAATCCCCTGTCCAACCTGCAATAGTCAGCTCTTCAAGTCGTAAATATGAATTTCCTCCCTGATTAATTAGTAGTAAGCCACTATTCTGAGTTTGGTTATCTTTAGAATTGGAATCTCTCCACCTTGCTACTTCACTTCCGTTCACAAGGACAGCAAATTCCTTTCTTTGCCTGTGAGCGGAAATTTTAAAGTTAGCTTTTTTCACTCCAACTAGTTGACTGACAACTACAGATCCCAGTGTATCACGCACGGTTCTTCCTTTTACCTTTTTGTTGGATTGCAAGTTAATACGATTGTTGGAAAACGAAAGGTGATAGCCTTCGCTTCCGTAGCTCCCTCCGTCAGAATCAGAGAAAAAACGAAGAGCCAGATAAAATGATCTTTGCCACTCCGCCTCAAAAGAAACTTCTATTGCATCAAGGTCGGGTAGAGTAGTTCCGGTACTTCCTGAAAAAACCGATANCAAACTNCCTTTNTCNTCCGTCCAAGCCTTTGAATTGCTCCTTTTCCATTTTTTGAAATCGTGTGATGAATCATACAAAACTTGATATGATGCAGGTAAGAATTCAATGGAGGTAAGATCTGACAGCTTAGCTCTCATAGTTTGCTCAAATCTAGTTGAAAAAACAAGTTCCTCACTGTCCAGTGAAGTCATCGTGCCTCTGAGAAAATCATTGTTTTTGAATTTAACTCGCAGTTGACCTGCTGGCTCTTGTTTGTCCGTAGCGACTATTCTATTGAAAAGAACCGAATCAACAGCATTGTAATCAAAGCTCAAAGGGCCTTGCGAGGACTTATGACGCCAAACTAAATTACCTTTTGATTCAATACTCTGTAGGCTGCCTACTAGAGATGAGCCATCGAAGAAAGAGACGGTTTCAGGTCCTATTGATTGGTTCCTTTCTGCGAAGAGGTGAGTAAGAGCAGTAAGACCAATAAACAATAGAACAACTTTTTTACGGGGAAAAATAAGGTTCAATTTCATCGTTCGTAAATGGGTAGGTAGCGGTAATTTAATGCCATTGATAATAGGGCTGCAGAAGTAGGAAAGGTATTCCCATAGTTTCCATTCCATGATCCATTCTCCGCTTGTTTTGCCTGTAACTGGCGAACATTTTCTAAATTCCATTTGTTCCAGTCTTCAGGTGTGCTTCGAAACATTGCCTGTGCGGTATAATAGAGACTGTAAAACTTGTGGCCCTGGTCTCCAAAGCGAGCATTTTCTCTCAAGTATGAGATGGATTTCTTAAATGCATCTGAATTTGTATCCTTATCGAGGGCAAGAATGAGGGCGCCAATGGCAGTTCGAGGAAGATTGGCCCCTGAATTACCTGTATATCCGAATCCACCTCTGCCGTCTTGGCATTCGAGCAGAAACTTTTTACCTTTGGAAATTGCCTGGTCTGGAACTTCAATCCCTGCATTCCTTGCTGCAAAAAGAGCAACCATCTGAGCTCCTGTTACCGTAGTGTCCGCATCTTTACTTTCAGGACTGTATCTCCATGCGCCTTTGGGATTGTTTTTTTGAGCTGAAACAATAAGGTTTGTGGCTTTTTTAAGGGCAGGGCCTATTGATGTGTCATTGGACAATCCGTAATATTCCGCTAATGCAAGCGTGGCAAAACCATGATTGTACATNGAAGTCCCTATGTATCCCGTTTGATTGTTTTGCTGTTTGAGTATTTGTTGGACCGCTTTGTTTATGGATTTGGAGAAGGTACCAAATTCGGGGTCATCACCCCTTGACAGAAAGGCAAGAACTGCCATACCTATAACTCCGGGTTGAGATCCGTAGGAAGAGTCAGACCATCCACCGTCTTGATTTTGAGTTGATTGTAAGAAAAAAAGTCCTCTTAAATATGAATCATCCAAAGATCTGACAAACTGATCGTTTTGTTGCTCAAAAATTTCTTGAGCATCTAGATGTATGACTAAAAGTAGAAGACTGTGTGCAATTGTAAGTANTTTTTTCAATCTTCTATTGCTTTAAAATATTTTTCCATTGCTTCCTGAAATTCAGGGGCGATTGATGGGGTAACACTACTACTACCTTTGGATGAGGAATCATTTTTGGGTGGAGTCAAAGTGGAACCNCGGAGAGATTTTGTAACTTGGTCTACGGATCCACCCTGAGATGATCCTCCACCAGTGTTCCCCGGGACAGGGCTATTCCCTTGACCGGTTCCTGCTGCCTCTTTTCCCATTTGCATCATCAAAAATTCCATAGCTGTGAGGCTTTCATTATCTTTGCTTCCTTGACCTTGTCCTTGTCCTTCAAGCAACAGATTGATCAAGTCGCTAATTATGTCTTTAGACTCTTTTTGTGCGGCTTGAGTCTCTTCATCAAAAGTCTGTTTNGAAAGTTGATCTGATGATTTAGACATTTCCATATGGGCATCATCAAAGAGAGGATTTAAAGCCTCTTCTGCAATTGAGATTTGGGTGTCAGTAAGATCAATCATTAAGGTGTCCTGCTGGTCTTTAAGCGACAAAGACCAGACCTCTTTATTTCCACGAAAGCTCTCTTGATCGAGTGTTTTGGTTTTAAAAAGAATATCAGATTGTATCTTTCTCATTTTTAGAAGGGATAAAATATATTCCGTCATGTCTTTTCCCTCGCCGCTTTCCCCTTGGGAATCGCCGCCTGGGGATTCCTGATCCAATAGTTTTGACCATTCTTCAAACGAACTTTCCCAGTAATCCAGATTCTCGAGAGCTTGGAATGAAATATTTTTTTTAATACGCAGAGCTACGTCAGAAAGCCCTTTTTTGACTTTGGCTTCTTCCATCAGTTGACTGACTTTTCCATATTGGGCTTTTTGAGTTCTTTCATGGTATCGACTAATTTCTTTCTTAACTTCATCAGCATCAGCACTGACTTGTGTTTGGGTTTTTTCCATTTCATAAAAGGAACTGAGGTTTTGGTTATCAAGTTGAGATGGCAGCTTACCCACAGATGAAGGCATTATGGAGACTAGCTTCATAGAAAGTTTCTTCTCAGTTTTTTCGAGCTTCTTAAGTCTTTGGGCAAGGGTTCTAGCCTCAAGTCTGTCGAGTTGTTCGGAAAACTTTGCCAAAACTTTTCTTAACTCTTCCAATGCTCTTTCCTGAGATTCTACGGATTGCATCATCGATTGACTTGCTTCTGAACTGTTCGATGTGGCGGCAGCGCTTAATTTGTTTTCAGATTCTCTCATGGAACCGGAAGATGTCTCTTTTATTTCACTTAAGGATGATGCAAAGTCTTTTAAGGTTTCGGGGTCAAAAATAGGATTTTTGGAGGCTTCATTTATTATGTCTGAACCATTTCGAGCACTCGAATTTAGTCTTTTGGCTAAATCACTTTGATCATTTTTTAGGTTGTTGATTTCAACTGACTCTTTGGAGTTGAGTTGCTGCTCTGTACTCTTCCTCACATTTTCTTCTGCAGACAGCGTCTCGAATTGTACGGCTTCTTGATTTCTTGCAATTTCAGCGATTTCAGCAATTACCCCGTCAATACGATTACGAATCATCTCAGCATGTTTTTCAGGTCCAATTATTTGCAATTTCAATGGCTTCGATAGAGTGGGTTGACGCAATGGAAAATAATCTACAGCCGATGCGATCAAAGTTACCACATCTCCATCTTCCAAAGAAAAGAGACTGGGGTCGAAGGGTAATGACAATTCAAAGTTCTTTTCTTCAATTTCAGAAAAATTCTCTCTGATGATTTCCAGACCCTTAATTTTCTTCTCGCCTCTAAATATATTACAAATTAGGGAGCATTCTTTAAGTCCGAAATCATCCTTGATACGGAAGCTGATCTTACGGGTTTCAAACAACAAAACTGGAGAAGTGTCAATCAGGGGATCTAAATTAACAACAGGTGGTAAGTCCTTTTGCATCTTAAGGAAAACATTTACAGGTTCTCTCTGAGAAAAGCCGAAGTGATCGATGATATGTAATAAATATCTTTTATCCTCCTTAATTTTGGGAAGTTTGAGCACAAAGTCCTTGGAAGATGGATTTACAGCATATCTAGAAGTGGAATCAGTTATCAGAATTTGACTGAGTTTACGATTTGCTTTGCCCTGAAAAGTTATTTCAGAATTTTCCGGTACTTCAATCTGGTTATCCAGAGAATCCAATTTTTGAGGAATGAGAGATAAGTATTCGGGGAATTTCACCATGGATGAGAGAACTTCTAATCTTGGCCGATTGACTGATTGTACAGAGAACTCTTTTCGGTAATCTCCTACAATTAGCTCAAAGGAGAAATCCTCGCTTTGTGGAGGAATATTAAATTCATAAATCCCTCCATTGAGAGTTGAGACTAAGTGAAATTTTGCTTCATTCGACTGAATAAGTTCAGCGTAATTTGGTTTTCTCCGGCTCGAGGCAGCTAATGAAAACCTAATGGTATTGGATTCATTTTTCAGGACGTTGAAGCTTTTGGTTTCATCGTTTAGGATTTCAGTCAGAGTTGCTCTCTCAACTGAAGCAAAAGGAACTGACCACCTTTTGAATGTATTTTGGGTTAGTCCTGGAAAGGAAGCATAAGCCAAGAGGATAAGTAATAAAATTACTACAGCACTTACAGTTGGAACCCTGACTTTTTTCCAGGAAAAAATCTTTCCCACTTGTAGAGAATTAATCTCTTGAGCCATTTTATGCTGGGCTGCCTCAAAAATTTGAGCTGAAAATGTGTGGTGCCCCATTTTTTCTTGCTCGGTAATCTCGATGATACCAAGCAATCTTTCGCCCTCCGCTCGATAGACTTTCCTAACCCTTTTTGATAGCCATGTTAGTTTTCTCGTGTAGTAAAAGGAATGGAGAATTACATTAAAAACTGCCCAGAGGGCAGAGAGAAGTCCGCTAAAGA
>NZKO01000056.1 GCA_002692535.1 Opitutia bacterium | reverse complement strand
ATATAAGACTGATAATAATTTTGATGTAGATGCTGGTATAAATAAAAATGTTAGCGAATTAATTAATTTAATTCATCAAAGGGGCCATAAAGTTGGAATTCATCCAGGTTATAATGCCTATAAAAATAGTAAGCTTATAAAAAAATCATACGAACTACTTTTGAAAATATTTCATCAAAATGGAATAAATCAAGAAACGATTGGCTCAAGGCAACATTATTTAAGATGGGAAACCCCTAAAACCCAAAGAATCTTACAAGAAAACAATATCTCTTTTGATACTACTCTTGGGTATGCAGACTTTGCTGGATTTAGGTGTGGAACTTGTCATCAGTATTCGATGTTTGATCCGGTTGAACAAAAGCAAATATCATTGAAACAAAAACCTCTTATTGCTATGGAGTCATCCGTGTTTGATAAAAAATACATGAATATGGATCAATGCACTGGTTTGGAGTATATATTAAAAATCAAAGATTTTTGCGAAAAGGTAGATGGTTCATTTGTTTTTTTATGGCACAACTCTTCGTTTATTAAAAAAAATGATAATGTTTTATTCTCACAAATAATAGGCTAGTGTTCTCATCTGGAATTCTCTACTTGGCAAACGAAAATTTAAGACAATACATTTCAATACACGAAACGAAAAATCACATTTCCTAGATAAAAAAGTTATAATAAAAAGGATGATAGATGATATAAAGGAGGATCAACTTAATTCTAAGGAGTATTGAAGTAAAAAAGCAGTTAGGACATATTTTTCTTTCCCCTTGTACTCATGAGTCAAGGATGTTCAAGGAAACCGAATCGGTAATTGATTCTGGGCACTGCGAAGAAGTATTTATATTAGGTCTTTGGAAAGAAGGACTATTAAAGGTAGAGCAATTTTTACCTAAATGTAAAATAATTAGAATTTATGTCTCGAGTCATTGTCTTCCGAATAATCTTTTCTTCTCTATTCTCAAATATCTTGAATGGAGTATCAAAGTTATAGTATTTATTTGTAGAAATAGGATTGCAATTATTCATGCTCATAGTCTTAAGACATTACCAGTCGCAGTCTTAGCTAAGTTTATTTTGAATTCTACTTTAGTTTATGATGCTCATGAATTAGAGACGGAATCAAATGGTCTGAAAGGGAAACTACAAATTTTATGTAAAGTTATTGAAAGATTTCTCATTAAATTTACGGATGAAGTAATTACAGTTAGTGAATCAATTGCTGATTACTATAAAGTGCAATATAGTAGCACTAACCCTATAGTTGTAAGAAATATTCCTCGCCTACCACCACAAAATCTACACAGAACTAATTTACGAAAAAAATTTAAAATTCATAATAATGATTTACTATTTCTATACTTGGGTGGTTTTGTTTACGGTCGCGGTATTGATCTTATTCTAAATTCTTTTTCGTCTGATTTAGACAAAGTGCATCTGGCATTTATTGGTTCTGGTATATTGGAGAATAAGATTCGTTCAGTTGCTAGATTACACAGTAATGTTCATTTGCACGAACCTGTACCTTCTGATCAAGTCATTACGCATGCAAGAGAGGCAGATATTGGTTTATGTTTGATTGAAGATTTATGTCTTAGTTACAGGTTTTCATTACCAAACAAACTTTTCGAATACCTTCTTGCTGGTGTGCCCGTAATTTTGAATGATTTACCTGAACAAAGAAAATTTGTAGAAAGATATGACTGTGGATGGATTTTATCGAATCCTCAAAGTGAACTTGGTGACTTTGTAAAGAATTTGTCGCTTGAAGAAATCTCAGATAAAAAAAGAGGTGTTGATAAAGCAAGATGTGAACTAAATTGGGATACAGAAGTTGCCTTGTACATGAAATTTGTTGATCGATGTTTTGCACAATTTGATAAGATTTGAAGGGTAGAATAATTTCAGAATTTAATCATGATAGTTGTAATTGATTACGGTATAAATAACTCAAGTTCTGTTGCTCGAATGATACAAAAAGTAGGGGGGAGCGTTAAAATAGCAACTTTTCCTGAAGATTTAGATGGAGCAAGCAAAATTGTACTTCCTGGAGTAGGTCATTTCGATGAAGGAATAAAACTTCTTAATGATTCTGGTTTTAGCGACTCGATTAAAAATTGTGTTTTGCGTCTTAAAATGCCGATTTTGGGAATTTGTTTAGGCATGCAATTATTCTGCGAATCCAGTGAGGAAGGAACTCGTAAAGGTCTTGGTTTGATACCTGGTAAAGTTTTACATCTTAGTGACACGAGCAGAGAAGACTTAAAAATTCCGCATATGGGTTGGAATACTTTGGAAATCACTAGACCCAACCGCCTGCTCAATGATTGCTCTGATGAGCAGAGATTCTATTTTGTACATTCATATTATGTTCAACTGAGGAGTCCAGAGTTGTCTATTGCAAGCACTACATATGGCGCTAAGTTCTGTTCAGCATTTGAGGTTGATAATATTTTTGGAGTCCAATTTCATCCCGAAAAAAGCCATCGTTTTGGAATTAATCTGATGAGCAATTTTGTAGACCTTTAAAAATGCTTAAGCATCGCGTCATTCCAACACTTTTAATTCAAAACGGAGATTTAATTAAAACATCAAAATTTAAAAACGCTGAATATATTGGCGACCCTGTCAATGCAATCAAGATTTTCAATGAAAAAGAAGTAGATGAATTGATTGTTTTGGATGTGAGTAAATCTAAAGAAAAATTGGAACCTGATTATGACTTGATTGAAGAATTTGCTGGTGAGTGTTTTATGCCTTTAACTTATGGAGGTGGAATTAAAACACTTGAACAAGCAGGTCGTATCTTTCGTCTTGGGGTTGAAAAAATCTGCATTAATTCACTCTGTTTCCGAGATGTTTCAACTATAAAATCAATGGTAAAAAAATTTGGAAGTCAGAGCATAGTTGCTTCCATTGATGTCAAGAAAACGCTTTTTGGTAGATATAAATTATATGATTCTTCAAGCTCATGTTCTTACGATGCAAAGTTTTTGGAAAACCATTTGCAGCAATTACTCCATGTAGGTGTTGGAGAAATAATGCTGGGTTCAATCGACAAAGATGGTACTCTAAGCGGACCTGATTTAAATATAATCAAAAAAGTATCCGAAAAAATCAGGATACCATTAATTTCAATTGGGGGGGTTTCTTCATTGGAAGACATTAAGAACTCCGTGCTTGCTGGTGCTAGTGCAGTGGCAGCAGGTGCATTTTTTGTCTTTCATGGTAAAAGGAGAGCCGTTCTCATAACTTATCCCTCTTACCAAGAGCTAGAAGCTTTATTAAACTAGATGTTTTTTAAATTTCTCCGCATTAAATAAAAATTATGAAAATGGATTACATGGTATGTACAAATTGCGTTATGGATACCACTGATCCAGAAATTAATTTTGATGAACAAGGGGTATGTAATCACTGTCATAAATTTCATGATGAAATCACCCACAAATGGCATCCTAATGAAGAGGGTACTGAGAAGTTAAATGCTATTATCTGTGAAATAAAGAAAGCAGGAAAGGGTAAAGAGTATGATTGTATAATTGGTCTTAGTGGCGGAGTCGACAGTTCTTACCTCGCGCTAAAAGCGAGTGAATGGGGATTGCGTCCTCTAGTTGTACATGTTGATGGTGGTTGGAATTCAGAGCTGGCAGTTGCTAACATCGAAAAGATTCTTAATTACTGCAATTTTGATCTGCACACCCATGTGGTTGATTGGAGTGAGATGAGAGATTTACAATTAGCTTATCTAAAGTCAGGGATTTCCAACCAAGATGTTCCGCAAGATCATATTTTTTTCTCCACATTAAACCATTTCGCAGTTTCAAATGATATTCGTTTTTTCTTATCTGGAGGCAATCTGGCTACAGAATCTATCTTTCCGGTATCATGGCATGGGTCTGCAATGGATGCTATAAATCTAAAAGCAATTCATAAAAAATATGGAGAAATAAAGCTTAAGAAATATAAAACCATTAGCTTTTGCGCATATTATATCTGGTACCCTTTAATAAAAAAAATGCGAACAGTAAGACCATTAAATTTAATGGCGTATAACAAAAATGAAGCTTTGTGTGAACTACAAGAAACTTTAAATTATACTCCATATCCTCGCAAACATGGTGAATCTTTTTTTACAAAGTTTTTTCAAAATTACTGGTTACCCCAAAAATTTGGCTATGATAAGCGAAAACCTCATTTCTCAAGTATGATTCTTTCTCAACAAATGACGCGTAAGGAGGCAGTTCAAAAACTTGATGAACCTCTTTATGATCCACAAGAACTTGAAGAAGATATAAGATATTTCTGCAAAAAATTAAGGATTAGTACGGAAGAATTCGAATATCTAATGAATGTACCTTGTAGTAATTACAGGGATTTCCCCAATTGGGACTTTAGATATAAAATATTAAAATCTTTGAGAAATTTGTTCGAAATGCTTCCAGGTTTTAAAGTCAAAATATCACACTAGATTATAGTTCAGAATTTGAAGGTAGCTTCTGTAGTGCATAATCATTTTACTCATGATTCAAGAGTTGAAAAACAAGCTGTAAGTTTAACAAACGCTGGCTATGATTTAACAGTTTTTAGTCTTTGGAAAACTGGGCTTCTTCAAGATGAAAGAAAAGAGAACTACATAGTTAAGCGTACAAAGATTTTCAGTTCTTTTATGAAAGGGCCATTGGGTAGACTTATTAATTTCATAGAATTTTCTCTGAAAATTTCATGGAGAATCAGGCAGGTGGACATAATTCATTGTCATGATTATCATCCTCTTCCAGCAGTTTTAATGACAAAATTATTTATGCAGTCTAAATCATTGGTGATTTACGACGCTCATGAATATCAAAGCCAAAAGTTGGGATTAAATTGGTTAAGTAGATTTTCCATCAAAAGCCTTGAGAAAATTTCATCCTTTTTCATCGATGGTTTCATTACCGTCAGTGGATCAATCCTACAGACATATGAAAGCTTATTCTCTAAAATTCCTAAGACCTTAATTTTTAACTGTCCTGCAACTGAAGAGAGCAAAGAAAGTGATAAATTTGATTCGCTAACTCACAAAGACTCAATCAAATTTCTATATCAAGGAGGATTAATACCCTGTAGAGGTATAGAAGAGTTAATTGAGGGTTTTTGTTACCAAGAATTTAAGGATATCAATTTAATTCTTATGGGACACGGAGGGATGACATCTGCGGGTAAGAATTTAGAAAAGCATATAGTAGAATTATCAGAAAAACATAAAAATATTCATTTTGTAGAATCGGTGCCGAGGAATGAACTGTTGTCCTACACCTCTTCGGCAAGTATTGGAGTTTGTTTGACCATAGACAATTGTTTAAACCACAGGTATTCTTTGCCCAATAAATTTTTTGAATATGCAATGGCGGGTTTACCCATATTAGTAAGCGACCTACCTGAGATGCACACGCTTGTAGAAAAGTATGAATGTGGGATTGTTTGTGAATCCGTTACACCTGATGAAATTATAAAAGGAGTAAGAAAGCTTTTATCGATGGACCTAAAGAAGCTTGGCACCAATGCTAGGAATATGGCTAAGGACTACTCATGGGAGGTGCAGGAAAAAAAATTGTTTTCTCTTTATGATGAGGTTGTAGAGAAAAAATCTCGATGAAAGTTTTAACTGTCATTGGAGCTCGTCCCCAATTTATCAAGGCAGCAGTCGTTTCAAAGGCCTTAAAAGAGAGAGAAGTTGAAGAATTCCTTGTACATTCGGGTCAACATTTCGACGAAAATATGTCAAAAGTATTTTTTGATGAAATGGGTATACCAAAACCGCAGGCAAATTTAGGAATCTCTGGTGGTACGCATGGATCTATGACTGGGCAAATACTGATAGAGGTAGAGAAATTCATGATGGAACAAAAGCCTGACTGGGTGCTTGTTTATGGTGATACAAATTCAACCTTGGCAGGTTCGTTAGCCGCTTCAAAACTTAATATTTCTTGTGCCCATGTGGAAGCTGGGTTGAGATCAGATAATCGCAAAATGCCTGAGGAGATTAACCGTATTCTTACCGACCATGCATCCGATTTGTTGTTTGCTCCGACTGAAATCGCTCACAAAAGACTTTTGTCCGAGGGAGTCTCGGATGATAAAATTGTTAGGACTGGGGACGTTATGCTGGATGCATCAATGACTTTTGGAAAAGTGGCCCAAGAAAATTCAACGATCATTGAAGATCTGGGCTTGAAGGAACTACCATTCGCCCTTTGCACCATTCACCGAGCCGAGAATGTCGATCGCTTAACAACTCTTGAATGGATAGTTGAAGAACTTAATCAAGTATCTAAAACAATCAATTTAGTTGTCCCGTTGCATCCAAGAACCAAAGCAAAATTAGAACAATTCTCACTTTTTCAAAAACTTTCCTCTAATGTTATGCTCATTGATCCAGTAGGGTTTTTGGATATGCTCGAATTACAGTCATCAAGTAGTTTAATTATTACTGACTCTGGAGGAATGCAGAAAGAGTCGTTCTTCCAGAAGAAACCTTGCGTTACCATTAGGTCTGAAACAGAGTGGATTGAGTTACTTAATGGCGGACATAATCGATTGGCCATACCGTTGGTTGATTCGATTAAGCAAAAAGTGGAAGAAGCCCTTGATGCATCTTTGGATTGGTCCATTGAACTTTATGGGGATGGGCATGCTTCCGAAGAAATTGCCGAGGCTCTATTGGAAAAATCACTTTGAGACTGGCTGTAGTAACCTCTGAGTTTCCACCAATCAATGCAGCAGCTGCAGCAAGGATTGGACCTTGGGTAAGTGAACTCGATTTGAGAGGACATCAAGTAAAAGTTTTTTCTTCGAGAGGTTCAGCCAAAATGGGAAACACTCAACATTATGAATCCTTTAGGGCAGTACCTTCCAATAAAGTTGGTATTATTAGAAGATTTTACCAAGAAATGAAGCTGGCATGGGATCTTGGTAAGATGTTAAGAGTTCATGCAAAGACGCTCGATTTGGTTGTGATCACTTCGCCACCATTCTTTTTGGCCACACACATTGCCAAAATAGCCGTGAAGAAAAAAATACCTTACATCTTCGATATTAGAGATCGTTATCCTGGAGTCTTGTATGATTTAAAGGTAGTTAAGGAAAAAAGTTTTTTAGGAAGATGGCTTAGTGCCATGGAAGAGTCTTGTTATAAAAGCAGCACTTTGCTCACTACCGTTACGGAAGGAATTAACCAACAATTAGGCAAGTTTGGAGTTCCCCACGAACGTGTTTCAAATGGATTTGATGGGGAGCTTTTTGATACTAAAAATCATGAAAAAAAAGATGATGTTTTTCGTGTTGTATACCATGGGAGGTTCAGTCGTCTCCATGATATTGAATCTTTGAGAAAAATTTCTCTTAAAGTAAAAAATTTGAATCCAGAGATTGCCTTCATGGTCATTGGTCCGATTCCAAACTCGGAAAAACAAAAAGTTTGGGGTAATGTTGAGTTTACAGATGAAAAAAAGCACCATGAGATTCCCGCTCTCTTGGCAAACGGCTCCATTGGTATTAGTCTTATGAAAGAGATGATTTCAACTAAGTTTGCCATGCCGGCAAAAGTTTATGAATATATCGGTATGGGTTTACCACTCTTGGTTGCACCTGGAGGAGAGTTGTGTGACTTTGTGAATTCTTGGAAAATTGGATTGGCTTATGAAACACTTGATGCAGGTCAAATTGCTAGGGAAATTGTTGCTTTGAAGGCAGATTTTCAAAAATATGCAAAATTTAAGGATCATGTTATTAGCTGTCGCTCAAAATTTGATCGCCGTTCTCAATCATCGGATTTTGCTGATTTTATTGAAAAATATCTCAATATCGAAGGAGAAAAGAGAACTGTCCTGAACTGATGGATTCAAATCTAGAAAAATCCTGCAAATTATTTTTTGATTTTCTTTTCGCAACCATAGTTTGTGGCATAATTCCTATCTTTTTTTCCCCAGTTAGCGAGACGTTGGCTTTGGTTTCTAAGGAACGCCTCTTTATTTACGCCTTATGCTTTGGTTCTTCCTTTCTTATCTTCGGAGAGATATTAGGAGTTAGAGAGCAGAGTTTTCAATTTGGATTAGCTAAAAATTTTCTATTTTCCGTTATAGGTTCTTTTCTTTCAGTTTTAGCTCTTCTTCTTATAGTATGGGCAGTTGAATATTCTTTCATTGGAAGATTTGCGATTGGCAAAATTCTATTTGGCACTGCAATCGTTTCTTTCATTTCAAATTTTTTGATAAGTAACATTTTTTCCAGTAACCCAACAAAATGTGTACTTTTGTTATCGAACCAAAGAAAGAAAGCGATTATTGAAATGACCAAGGAACGTTCGGAAATCTTCCAATGGTTTAACCATGAGAACGCACTAGAACGTGAGGATTTTAGTATTCAGTCATTTTGCAATGAGCATGACATTGATCTACTGGTTATAGATGATGAAAATACAGAGCAGGATTTTAATATCCTTCAGGTTCTTGCTCAGGGTACGCAAGTGATAGGGTTCATTGATTTTTGGCAGAAATATATTGGATGCATTCCGCCTTCAGAGATATCACAGTCTTGGCTTTCAAAACTTGACTTGAGGATAAGAAATCCAGTTGCACTGAAAATAAAAAGAGGAGCAGACATTTTGCTTTCAATCTTAGCTTTGCTTATTACTTCTCCCGTTCTTCTTATAGTTTTTTTAATGATTGCGGTTGAATCAGGTTTTCCGCTCATTTTTTCTCAAACTAGAACTGGATTCCTAAGCAGGGATTTTACCATTTACAAAATCCGTAGCATGAAAAAAGACGCGGAAAAAGAAGGAGCTGAATGGGCAAGTGAGAATGATGAGCGAATTACTAAGCTTGGAAGTATTCTGCGGAAGTTGAGAATTGATGAAATCCCACAGTTTTGGAATGTGATAAAAGGAGATATGTCAATAGTTGGGCCCCGACCTGAACGTCCTGAATTTCAGGAAGACTTGCTCAAAAATGTGCCACATTGGAATGCAAGACACTTGGTTAAGCCCGGCATTACCGGATGGGCACAAATCAAATACAGGTATGCCTCGAATATGCAATCTTCAGAGCAAAAATTGGCATATGATCTTTATTATCTGAGAAACCTTTCTTTTGCTTTGGATTTTGAAATTATCTTGGCTACTTTAAGATCAATTGGAAAGGGTAGTCGATGACTCAGGTTTTAGTCACAGGTGGTGCAGGTTATATAGGCAGTCACACGGTTTTGTCACTTCTTGACGCAGGAAAAAAAGTTGTGGTTCTGGATAATTTTTCCAACTCCTCTCCCGAATCTTTGAATAGAGTCTCCGAACTCATTGGAAAAAGTCCCATTGTCATTGATGGAGACATAACCGATAGCGAAACGGTAAGAAAAATTTTCACTGAATATTCAGAGATCTCATCGGTAATTCACTTCGCAGCCCTCAAGGCAGTGGGGGAGTCAACGGAATATCCGCTGAAATATTATCACAACAATGTTTTGGGCTCCGTTCTTTTGCTTGAGGAGATGCGAAAAGCAGGGGTGAAAAAACTGGTTTTTAGTTCTTCTTGTACCGTTTATGGGGAGCCCAAAGAAGTGCCGATTTCTGAAGAATTTCCTGTTGGCTCTGTTTCTAGCCCGTACGGAAGAACGAAGTATATGATGGAAAAAATTATTGATGATTTTTCCAATTCAGATTCAGGTTTTCGTTGTGGCATCCTTCGTTATTTCAATCCAGTGGGGGCTCATCCGAGCGGAGAAATTGGAGAGAACCCAAAAGGTATTCCAGATAACCTCGTGCCTTTTGTTTGCCAGGTTGCCACAGGTAAATTAAAGAAACTGCGGGTTTTCGGAAATGATTATCCAACAAAAGACGGGACAGCAGTAAGAGATTACTTACATGTTGTTGATTTGGCGGATGCCCATCTTAAAGCTTTGGAAAAGTTGGAACATACACAGGGTTTTGTCTGTAATTTGGGAACTGGAAAAGGCTACTCAGTATTGGAAGTTATTGACGCATTTGAAAAAGCGAATGGTATTCGTGTTCCTTTTGAATATGCTCCTAGACGAGATGGCGATGTAACTGAGGCATGGGCGGACCCTTCATACGCAAAGCGGTTGTTGGGTTGGGAGTCTAAACATGATCTTTTTGAAATGCTTCGCGATGCTTGGCACTGGCAAGAAAAGAACCCTGAGGGGTATCCTAGGGTTCCTAAAGATTAAATTCTTCGGGATTGAGTCCTCGATGTTTAAGCATCTTGGATACATCATCCAAAGGAATGCGGGCACCAATTGTAATACCCTTTTCTTTGTAAGCTCCAGCATTCAACTCCAAAACGAATTTAATATCTGTTGACCGTGAAGGCACTCCTGACAAGTCATATGGTTTTGCCTTATGGACTTCAAGTAACACTCCGGAGGTTGAGATATATCCAATATCCAATGGAATACGGGTATTTTTCATCCAAAAGCGTTGTGCACTACCTTCCTTAAACACAAAAAGCATGCCTTCATCATCTCCGATAAATTCGCGGAACATAAATCCTCTAGCCCTTTCTTCTGGGAGTGCTGCAATTTCTACCCTCAAAGGAACATTTGAGATGTTTAGATCGAAAAACTCAGTCCTAACATGATCTCCAGTTTCACTGATTGTGGAATGATCACTTTCTTTGCATCCTTGCATAATAAGAATTATGAAGCAGGCTGTAAGGTAATAAGTTATCAAAGCAAAGGTGCGCACATTAATTAGATGAAAGAAGTTTTCGAGCGAATCAAGAATCTAAATATTTTAGTGGTCGGAGATGTGATGTTGGATCGGTATGTGAATGGAGATGTTTTAAGGATATCTCCTGAGGCTCCAGTGCCCGTACTAAGAGTTGAAGAAGAAAAATCAGTTGCAGGCGGTGCCGCAAATGTTGCATTAAATCTGGCCTCACTCGGTGCCTCAGTCGAAGCTGCAGGTTGGTTCGGGGATGACCCAAATGGAGATGAACTTGTCGAGATTCTAGATCAAAAAAATATCAGTATAGATTCCGAGTTTCGTTTTTTTTCTGCCCCCACAATGAGCAAAACTAGGGTCACTGCTTCCAATCAGCAAATCTGTCGAGTGGATCGTGAAGCAAATTCCGAAGCTTACAAACCAGATTTAAATCGAATAGGTGCTGTTCTTGCTGAGAAGGCTGAGAGTGCGGATGCCGTGATTATTTCTGATTACGGTAAGGGATTTGTAACAAATGAAATGTTTGCGTTATTGAGGCAATCTGCTCGTTTTCTGTCCGTGGATCCAAAACCACGTCGACTTCTCGATTATTCTAGTCCTGACATCCTGACGCCAAACAGATTGGAAGCTCTTGCCCTTGCTGAACTTTCTCGAGAAACCAAAAATCCATTTCCACAGACTGAAGTTGTAGAGAAAATCTTTGATCGGTATTCCCCAAAGATGCTTGCCATCACTCTCGGAAGCGAAGGCATGCTTCTGGCAGAGGCTGGCAAGATAAAGTCTTTAATTCCTACGGCTGCTCGTGAGGTTTTCGATGTTTCGGGTGCTGGTGATACGGTGATTGCTTCCCTAACCCTGGGTTTGGTTTCAGGCGAGTCCTTTGAAAATGCGGCTCAACTTGCGAATCTCGCAGCGGGATTAGTGGTAGGAAAGGTTGGAACCGCAACTACCACACCAGAGGAAATCCTTTCCATTCTTTGAACTTGGTGAACGCTTTTCGAAAAGCCCTTTTTCTTGATCGTGATGGTACACTTATTCGTGATGCTCATTATCTGAAGGATCCAGAAAAAGTGGAAATCATCAAAAAAATTGGTAAGTCTCTACTGAAGGTCAAAAGTATTGGTTATCTCCTTTTTCTGCATACCAATCAGTCTGGAATTGCCCGCGGATATTATGATTTGTCAGATGTCCATGCATGTAATGAAAGAATGATGAGAGATTTTGGATGGCCGATTAATTTTTTTACCGAGATTTGCATCGCCCCTGAGTCACCAGATGAGATTGAGGTTTATCGAAAACCTTCTCCGAAGTTTGAATTCGAAATGATTTCGAAATATGGTCTCAATGAATCAAAATGTTGGGTTGTAGGGGACAAATGGAGCGACTCGGAGACGGGGCTAAAAGCAGGTATGAGGGGAGCACTTGTTCGCACGGGCAAGCCAATTGATAGGGAGCTTGAGGCTTTGGCAAAAAAGAGAAAGGTTCCGATCTACAAGGATCTTCGAGAATTTTTGGAATCGGAGATAATAGTTAATGACTAATACTGATAGCTTACCAAGTCCTTGGGAGTTGGAAGATGAGAATCTCCACGCAGATTGTCGGATTTTTGAAGTTTACAAAAGAAGATTTCGACGTAAATCCGATGGAATTAAAGGAGATTTTTTTGTACTTGATACCAACGACTGGGTAAATGTTCTGGCAATAACTCCCAATCGAGAACTTGTACTAGTAAGGCAGTTCCGTTATGGATCTCAAGAATACTCATTGGAACCACCCGGTGGCGTGATTGAAAAAGGTGAAGACCCCGTTCTTGCTGGAATGCGTGAATTATCGGAGGAGACTGGCTATGTTGGGACTGATCCTCAACTCATTGGTAACGCTCGCCCTAACGCTGCGATCCTTTCCAATAAATGTCATTTTGTTTTACTCGAAGACGTAAAAAAAACTGAGGAATTGAATTTTGACCAGCATGAAGAATTAATTACCGAACTTCATCCTTTGAAAAATCTAAGAAAAATAGTGGCAGAAAAGAAGATCACCCATTCGATTGGATTAAATGCGATTTTGATGTTACTTCTGCATTTGGGTATGTAGGCTTTGATTCTTTACCTACAAAAGGTAAATCTTTATGATACATCCATTTAATCATGAGTAACTTACTCGATATTCTTCAAGAAACTGCTGATCCAAATCCTGCGAAAATTGCCAAAATTATGGGTTTAACTGTTGATGATTTGGAGGCTGAATTGCAAGCTTTGCGTGAAAATGGGTCTTTACTTGGTTGGGTGCCCTTACTTCATCCTTCTAAAAAGGGGAGTGAATCAGTTAAAGCAGTCATTGAAGTGAAAATCAGTCCGGAAAGGGAAGGTGGTTTTGACAGGATGGCACATCGAATTTCAAAATTCGAAGAAGTTGAAGCGTGCCATCTGATGTCAGGAGCCTACGACCTGATGGTTATTGTCAAAGGGAGGAATTTGCATACAGTTGCATCCTTTGTGTCCGAGCGTCTATCCACCATTGAAGGCGTTCTTTCAACTGCTACTCATTTTTTACTTCGTTCCTACAAAGAACATGGTCATCTCTTGAGTAATGAAGGTGAGAATCATGAAAAGCCGCCAGTGAGCGCCTAATTGAATGTGAATCCTCATAACTACATAGCTGATCATGTTAAAAATCTACCAAGATCTGGTATTCGAGATTTTTTTGCGATTGTATCCGAGATGCCTCAGGCGATTTCGTTAGGAATTGGTGAACCAGACTTCATTACTCCTTGGACCATTAGAGAAGCATCTATCTTTGCTCTAGAAAAAGGNAAAACATCCTACACCGATAATCGTGGACTACTGAGTTTACGTAGGGAAATCTCAAGTTATGTCAGCTCGTTCTTTGGTCCCGAGTACGATCCACAATCTGAGGTTTTGGTCACGGTGGGTGTCTCAGAAGCGATAGATATTGCCTTGCGTGCCATTCTTAATCCTGGTGATAAAGTACTGTATCATGAACCATGTTATGTATCCTACGCTCCAAGCGTAACTCTAGCATATGGTGAAGCTATCCCTGTGGGAACAGTTCCAGACAAATCTTTTTCCCTCGATCCGGAAGCCTTTGAAAAAGCATGGCAACCGGGTTGCAAAATTCTTCTTCTTAATTTCCCTACCAATCCTACAGGAGGAACTGCAGATAAAGAAAAGCTGCAAAGACTTGCTGAGTTTGCCGTGGAAAAAGATCTCATTGTTATAAGCGATGAAATCTACGCAGAACTCACCTATGAGGGAGAACATGTTAGCATTGCATCCCTACCGGGAATGACAGAGAGAACGATTCTACTCCATGGTTTTTCTAAGGGATTTGCGATGACAGGTTTTCGTGTTGGCTTTGCTTGCGGTCCAGATTGGCTAATTGAAGCGATGATGAAAATCCATCAGTATTGTATGATGTGTGCACCGATTCTTAGTCAGGAAGCTGCAGTTGAGGCACTTAGGCATGGAACTGAGGATGTNATGCGNATGAAAGAACAATATCATAAACGCCGTGACTTTATCGTTCGCCGCTTNAATGAAATGGGTTTGGATTGCCACTCCCCCCGGGGTTCATTTTATGCTTTTCCAAGTGTGAAGGGCTTGGGATTAAATGAGGTTGATTTTTGTCATCGGCTTTTACGCGAGCAAGAAGTTGCAGTGGTCCCTGGCACAGCATTTGGTCAACATGGGGAAGGTCATGTCCGCGCGAGTTTTTCGACATCTTACGAAAAACTGGTTGAGGCGTCTGATCGGATTGAAAAATTTGTTGATGTTGTCAACTCAGAATCAGAACAACAATCCGCATAGATTCAGTTTGCCAATCTGTAAATTTTTATGAGCGGGCAAGTCAGTGTAGCCATTGTCGGTAGACCTAATGTGGGTAAAAGCCGATTATTCAATCGTTTGGCGGGTAAGCGAATTTCAATNGTGCATGATCGTCCCGGTGTAACCCGAGATGTGGTCGTTGCAGACTCTCCGGATGGATTTGCTCTTATGGATACAGGCGGAATCGGGATGTTGCCCGAAATGACCCCGAAGGAAATTCAGGACGCAACCGAAAGTCAGGCTGATTTTGCCATTCAAGCGGCTAATCTTCTCTTGTTTGTTGTGGATGGTAGACAAGGTCTGCTTCCATTGGATGAATCTCTTGCCGCTAAGTTTCGTAAGATGGGGAAATCACCAGTGCTCGTGGTAAATAAAATTGATGAACCTGAAAAAAATTATTCATCTTCTGAATTTGGCAAACTTGGGTTTGAAAATGTCGTTTCAGTTTCTGCTGAGCACGGTCACGGAGTNGAAAAACTTTCTTCATTATTACTCTCTCTGCTACCCGCACCGCCGCCTCTTCCAAATGAAAGTGAACAACCGCGTACCCGTATTGCTTTTATAGGNCGACCAAATGTGGGGAAATCATCCTTATGTAATCGCCTGCTCAACATGGAACGCCTTATTGTGAGTGATGTTCCGGGAACTACCCGCGAGACGGTTGAGTTGGACTTAGATTATAATACAGGAGAAGAGAATGAACTTTGGAAATTCAGACTTTTCGATACGGCTGGTCTAAAAAGAAGGAAACGAATTGATACATCCCTTGATTACTTTTCTGCGGTTCGCACTAAACATGCGATCGAGGAAGTTGACATTGTCTTTCTTGTCCTTGATGCAAGGGAAGGAGTAACCAAACAGGATAAAATTCTTGCTGGGCATGTGTTGGAAGAGGGCAGGGCACTTGCTATCTTAGTTAACAAATGGGATTTAGCCTTGGAAAGTTTTCGAAAAGACCCGCTTCCCGGATATGAAGATGAGAAAGATTTTCGTAAGAGTTATTTGAAATCGATAAGAAAAGAACTGTTTTTTCTTCCTGATTCCCCAGTCTGTTTTGTATCTGCAAAGACAGGTCATTCGATTAAAGATTTTTTACAGATGGGAAGAGATTTGAATTCGCGTTTGGATAAATCAATTTCGACATCCGCACTTAATAAATTGATTGGCGAAATGTGGGAACATCGTCCTCCNGCAAAGATCAAAGGCAAAAGATTTAAGGTTTTTTATGCGGTACATGTAGAAAATCGACCATTTCGTATNAAGTTGTTTTGTAATCGTGAACACAAATTGGGNGATCCCTATCGCCGGTATCTTGAAAAAGGAATACATCAAAAATTTGGATTGTCTGGTTGCCCCCTGAAATTTTCTCTNGCTGGAAAGGAAGCTCGTTACACCGAAGAGAAAAAAACTTAGAGATTTCTAAATTTATTTTCTACAAGCCGCAGGCAAGCGGCTTTTTTTGTATTTAAATTTAATTGATGGAAATCTAGGGAACATCATTATCAATTAAGGTGGACAACTTAAATACCAAGAAAATAATCTTTTGTGGTTCAGATGCTATCTCTTTGCCGATGCTCGAACATCTTAATAAGTCATCTGAGATTTCAATTTGTGGAGTTCTATCTCAGCCTGATCGAAGAAGTGGGAGGGGAAGGGAGCTAAAAGCAAATCCTGTAAAGGAATGGGCAACCCAAAAAGGTTTTGAAGTTAGGTCACCTGCAAGACCAGACCAAGCTGAAATTGATTGGATCAAGGAAAGAGCTGCAGATATCCTATTGGTAATGGCTTATGGTCATATTCTCAGTGATGATTTTCTGAATTCTACACCTTTGGGTTGTTATAATTTACATGGATCTCTTTTGCCTGCCTATAGAGGAGCATCTCCCATCGAAACAGCATTGGCAAGCGGTGACAAAAAGACAGGTGTGACACTTATGCGAATGGTTCGCAAAATGGATGCTGGTCCTATTATTGGGCACAAATCAGTGGAAATCACTGAAGAAGACACCGGGACAACTCTAAGATGCAAATTGGGAGAAGTGTGCGTTCCACTGATTGATCAGCATATAGAGGCTTTGATAGAGGGATCTGCTGAGGAGACATTTCAGAGCGAAACTAAAGTCACTTATTGTAGGAAACTAACTAAAGGGGATTCCATCCTGGATTTTTCGCTTGATGCGAGACTGCTTGAATGCAGAGTTCGTGCCTTCAATGCATGGCCAGGGAGTGTATTTTTTTATGAGGGAATTGCTCTTCGCGTGGGAAAATGCAGAGCCGTGCCGGATCAAGGATTGGCTCCAGGTGAACTTACTTTTGAGAATGAGCTTTTCATAGGAACGGGAAGGGGTACCTTACAAGTCCTCGAATTACAAAAACCGGGAGGTAAAATGTTAGCCGTTTCTGATTTTCTAAGAGGTTACACTTTAAAAAACGGTTCACAACTGGATTTTCCCAATAGTATCCCTCTAGTATCCAAAAAGTTTCAATAATCTGCGAAAGATTTCTTGAACCAATTCCAAACTGCATCTAAATTTGAATTGTGGTGGATTATGAAAAAGATATTAAATAAGTTTTCTTNTCTGGTAATCGCTTGGACTTTTACCATCCCTTTACCCAATGCATTTGGGAATGTTCAGGTTGCGAATTTGAAGCAAGATTTGGAATTAATTTCCCGAGAACTTGCAGGACTACGCAGTGAAGTAGAATTGCTTAGACGAGAAAATGCACAATTGCGAGTGGTTGTTGATAGTGTTTCTCAGAAATCTAAGTCAGAACAAGGAGTTTCTTCCTCCCAAATGGTACAAATAGATGGAAGAATTTCTTCACTCGAAAAAAGAGTGCAGTCCAACGCCGTGTCTCAAGGCAAAATTCAAACAAGTTTTAATCAGCAAATACAGGAGCTTATCAAGCAGATGAACAATGGATTTGAAAAGATATCCAAGAGCTCAGCTTCTCAAGTGCCTGCCCAGACTTTTTCCACGGATTATCCACAAAAGGGATTTGTCCACAAGGTGGAAAAAGGTGAAACGGTGAGTAGTATTGCAAAGAAATATGAATCGAAGATTAAGTGGATAATTGATGCTAATCAAATTGTCGACCCCACTAAGGTTTACGTTGGGAAAGAACTATTTGTTCCACAAAAATAACCATGGCNAAATCGACTTCAAGATTGGGAAGGGGACTGGGTAGTTTGATTTCAGGCGGTACCGATTTACCGCTTGAAGAGACAGCAACAATGGGACCGGATTATACTTCATCGGATAATCCAACCCATAGTAATGCTCAAATGAAAGCGACAGAGAANCCAGAGTTACTTGAGATTAACACTAGGCAGATTGTTCCCAACCCTTATCAACCAAGGAAAACTATCGATCAGGAATCGATAAAAGAATTGGCATCCAGCATTGAGGCAGAGGGATTACTTCAACCAATTGTCGTCNGAAAAATCCTCGAGGATTATCAATTGATTGCTGGTGAAAGGCGTTGGCGTGCTCACCAATTTCTAGGTCGTGAAAAAATTTTGGCTAGGATCATGACCGCCAGTGAGATTTCATCNGCNAGCCTNTCATTGATTGAAAATCTCCAAAGGGAAGGATTGAATCCTATTGAAGAGTCAATGGGTTATCATTCGTTGGTTAATGAGTTCGGTTTGACACAGGCAAAAGTGGCAGAGAGGGTGGGTAAGAGTCGCTCTTACATAACCAACACCATGCGTTTCATTCAGTTGGATGAGAAACTGAAGAACTTTTTGGCNGNTGGAAAAATCAGTGCGGGACATGCCAAGGTTCTGCTTGGAGTTTCCGACCAAAAGACTCGTATTTCATTAGGGCTCGATATCGTAAGAAATGGCTGGTCGGTTCGTAAATGTGAAGAAGAAATCAATAACTTATCTCATAGCAGAAATCATNCGATTTCGAAAAGAAGTTCCCATAATTCTGAACATGCTTCCATGGTAGAAAAAGCATCTTCAATTTTCCAAAGAAAAGTCAAAATTCATTCAAAACCTGCTGGGAATGGGAGCATTTCTTTCTCCTTTGAAAGTGAGTCTGACCTAAAGGCGCTTTTTCACAAATTGGGGCTTTATTAATCGAATTGCCTTCCTGGGCATTTTTATAAATAATATTTGTAGTTATGACCATTTTTTTGACTACCCTTCTAATACTACTATGNCTTGTCATTGTTTTGTTAATTCTCATTCAGAGAACTTCAGGTGGCATGGGCTCAGCACTTGGTGGCGGTGCAGCTGATCAAGTTTTAGGTGCAGGTTCAGCTTCTCAACTCACAAGATTGACAGTTTATGGCATTCTCGGATTTTTCATTTTAGCTGTCTGGCTTTATATCGAATATCAAGGTGCGGTTGGGAAAATTGACACTTTCGAGCGTACCGGAATTGAGATCAAGAGTGGTGANCCTTCCTCNGTTGATCCAAACCAGCCTCTGGTCCCACCACCGCCACCATCTTCCGATTCATTGCCAGTTTCTCCCTCGGTACCTGCTTCATTTCCCGTAAGCCCCGAAGTGGAAGTTCCTTTGAACAATCCTTCTCCTGCTGAAGGCAATAAATCTGAATAATAGGATTCATACTTCCCTAAANGNATTTTTCCTTTTATTGGTTTCATCTGTTCTCACCCTCGAATCCTCGGTTCGGTTTCCGACAAGGGGATTTGCAAAAATATTATCAGATGATGCAGCAATAGTTAGGCTAACTAATTATCGTAACTTCATTTTACTGGAATCAAACTCGACCCTTTTTCATCAAGGCTATTCTATGAAGTATAGCTTAAGGCATATGCCAAGAAGAGGTGAGGAAACTGTTCGCAATGGGATAATGTTTGGACCTAATTTGGGTAGTGGTGTATTACGAATGCATTTAAACTCAGGTAATCCTAATTTCGACATGTCTTCCTTTTTGTTTGTGAATGGCAGCGACCCTAAATTTTGGATGAAAGAATCAAATGACTCTAGTGTTCGACCTATTTCTCTATTAGACTCTTTGAAACCACTCGTTGAAGGAATGAACCAAACTGCTTTTGATNTACTTATGCCGTTTGTTTTTTGGGATGGAGAATATGAAGGATCAGGGAAAGTTGCTGGTCGGCCAGCTCATGTATTTTCCTTTAATTGCCCTTCATGGATTAAAGAGCAATACCCGAGTTGGCAAAAAGTTACTCTAGCACTGGATGATGCATATGAAGCTCCTTTAAGAATAGAGTTTTTNGGCAAGACTCAAATTCCTGAGAGGAGTTTGATTTTACGCAGTTTCAAGAAATTGGATGATCGTTGGATCGTTAAGGAGATTGATTGTCGAGATCGTAAAACCCGTTCGGTCACTCGCATGAAAATTACTTCTGCAGCTCTAGGCTTGGATATGGAGAAATCATTTTTTTTGCCTGAAGCACTTTCCGAATCTATACGAATAGAACCGAAACTATATCTCTCAACTGAATGATTGATTCTTTGGACTTGCTAGGGCACAGGATTATCCTAGCGTCTGACTATTTTAATGAAAAGTAATTATTTATCTCCATGGGCGAACAATGTTTCTCCATCTCCAACTCTTGCAGTTGACGCCAAAGCGAAAGCTTTAAAAGCAGCTGGTGAAGATGTTTGTGGTTTTGGTGCTGGTGAACCAGATTTTGACACACCAGCCTTTATCAAGGAAGCATGTGCTAAAGCTTTGGCGGAAGGAAAAACGAAATATGCTCCAGCTGCCGGAATACCGGATCTTCGACAGACCCTTGCGGATCAGTACCATCAGCATGGTGTCTTATCTGATGCAAATGCAGCCCAAGTNGTTGTTAGTCCTGGAGGCAAATATTCCTGNTATCTTGCCATTCTGGCAACCTGTGGCCCGGGAGATGANGTAATCATTCCAGCTCCTTTTTGGGTGAGCTATCCCGAAATGGTCAAACTTGCCGGTGCTACTCCCAAAATAATTTTTGCAGGAGANAATCAAGGGTTCAAAGTCTCTGCTTCGCAAATAGAAGAGGCACTTACGCCAGCATCGAAACTAATTATTTTGAACAGCCCGTCCAACCCAACTGGTTGTCTCTACGAAAAGTCTGAAATGGAGCAAATCGTAGAGCTGGCCTGCAGAAAGGATTTGTTGGTAATGTCCGATGAGATCTATGAATACTTATTATATGATGGCTCCACACATCATCGCCCGGCAAGTTTTTCAACTGAGGCAGCTGAACGCGTGATAACCGTTTCCGGTTTCAGTAAGACATTTTCCATGACAGGTTGGAGATTGGGTACCCTNGTCGCCAACCCTACAATTGCAAAAGCTGTTGCCTCTTTGCAAAGTCAGACCACTTCAAATGCGACTACTTTTTCTCAGTATGGAGCTTTGGCGGCAGTGCAGAATTGGTCTTCTGCAATGGATGCGGTTAATGAGATGCTTGTTCATTTTGACAGAAGAAGACTAAAGCTCTTGGATGGGCTTAATGCAATTGACGGCATATCCTGTTTGCGTTCACAGGGTGCCTTTTATCTTTTTCCCAAGATTTCTGAAATGGGAATGAGTTCAGAGGAATTTTCCGACCAANTACTGGAAAAGGAAAAAGTTGCCGTAGTTTCTGGACATGCTTTTGGAGCAGATGGTTACATCAGACTCAGCTATGCAACATCTGACGAAATTATTGAAAATGGACTNTCTAGAATCAGTAGNTTCTGTAAAGGGCTGTCTGGCTAAAGACCTAATTTTTTACTTTCAGCAGGATTCTGTGCCATCGCATATTCAAACTCTTTGATATCAAAATCGGCCACAATAAAATCGCCATTTTGAAGGGTCGGAGTTTTAGTTTGGCCACTAATTTCCAATAGTTCTTTCATTTGTGTCGGATCGTTCCTTACCTCTATAATTTCAAGATCTATTGATTTTGATTTAAAGTAGGAAAGAGCGTCAATGCACCATGGGCACCCCTCCTTAACAAATAGTTTGGGTTTAGACATGATGATATTAATAAGACGATTATATTTACACGCAAATTCATTCCCATTGGTATTGGCAGAAGTTTTCTTTTAAGTCATAAATCCCCTATTCATGGTTGCGAAAAAAAAAGAGAATTCAGGCTTTGATAATGGAAGTATTTTCATCAAGCGTGCCCGTGAAAATAATTTAAAAGATCTCTCTGTAGAACTTCCAAGAGGAAAACTGATTGGAGTAACCGGAGTAAGTGGATCAGGCAAATCATCACTTGTGTTTGATGTTATGGCAGCAGAAGGGCACCGCAAATATGTCGAGAGCCTTTCCGCTCAGGCTAGACAGGCATTGGAAAAGGTCAGGCGACCTGATGTTGATTTTGTAGAAGGNTTNTCTCCAGTTCTTTCAATCGGGCAGGCATATGCCGGTTCGACTGGTCCGAGAAGCACCGTTGCAAGTGCCACGGAGATTGCGGATTATGCAAGGCTACTTTGGTCAACTGTTGGAGTTCCCCATTGTCCATTGGATGGATCCAGGGTTTCACAGCGTTCCTTGGATGATTGTGTTATGGAGGTAATCAATGAAGGGCAAGGCTGTCGAATGNTCCTGCTTGCCCCTTTTATNACNGCAAAAGCATCTGTTCTGCGGGAGGAATTTGAATCTCTCGAACGCCGCGGTTATCAGCGTGTTCGTATTGAAGATGAAGTTAAAAGGCTTGACGATTATGATTTATTGCCAAAGAAGAGCGCGGGTCGTGAATTTAAAGTTGAATTGGTAATTGATCGCTTTGTCGTAAACGAATCGAATCGTAGTCGATTGGCCGATTCATTGGAACTCGCATTCAAAGAGGGTGAAGAACGGGCTTTGGCTATATTGGATTTGGGTTCAGAAAAGAAGGAAATCCACTTGTCTCAAAGTTTGGCTTGTGAAACTTGTGGAGCGGTCTATCCGAAACTAACTCCTCGACATTTTTCCTGGAATCATCCGATGGGAGCATGTTTTACCTGCGATGGTTTGGGGGAGGTACTTTCCTTTCGAGAGGACTTGGTTATACCTGATTCTTCATTAACTCTTGGAAAGGGGGCGGTGAAACCATGGAGATTGGGATCAAGGAAAATGATCAATTTGAGAAAAAATATTCTCAAAGCTCTTTCCGAACAGTTACCTTTTGACAATCGGAAGTCNTGGGGTGAATTTTCAGAAGAGCTCAGGCATTTCCTTTTGTACGGNGATTCTCAGCAACAATTTGTCCTTAAATTGGAGATTGGTAAGGGCAAGGCTAAAAAACAGGTTTTTCCAGGTATCCTAAAAGACCTTGAAAATACGATGAAAACCACCTCGAGTGATACCNTAAAAGCTAAGCTGCTGGGATATCAGCAGGGTAAACTTTGTCCTGATTGTAATGGGAGAAGACTCTCTCCTTTTGCTCGTTCGGTTCTCGTTAACAATTTGTCGTTAGGGGAATTCCTCAGCTTTTCAGCAAAGGAAGCATGGAATTTCCTTCACCCAAACAAAAAAAATGAAAAACTTTTCTCCAAAGTTGCTGATGCCTACAATGGTTTGGAACAGAGGCTGGGCTTTATNAATGAAGTTGGACTAGGTTACCTAACTCTCGACAGACCCTATAAAAGTCTAAGTGGAGGCGAGGCTCAACGATCCAGATTAGCNACTCAGCTGGGNATGGGCTTGGTGGGGGTTACCTATGCCTTGGATGAACCTAGTGTGGGATTACATCCAGCTGACCACAAACGCCTTTTGTCGGTGGTTAAAGGACTTCGAGATCGCGGAAACACNGTGGTTGTGGTTGAGCATGATGCCGATACTTTACTTGAATGTGATCATTTGATCGAGGTGGGACCAGGTCCAGGTGTAAATGGAGGTCAACTTCTTTTCTCTGGCGACGTAAAATCATGCATGACCAATACCAACAGCGTGAGTGGAAATTTTCTTTCTGGTAAAGAAGCGGTTGTGAAGGATTTTCGAACTAAGAAACCTTCAAAAAGTTTTCTTAAGGTAAAAAAAGCGAGGGCAAACAATTTAAAAGAAATCGATGTTCGTTTTCCCGTAGGTTTGCTAAGTGTGGTCTGTGGAGTTTCAGGATCTGGCAAGAGTACTTTGGTGAACGAAGTCCTTGCTAAAACGGCAGCTCTCGAATTGCACCGGTCCAAACAATTGCCTGGCGCAAGCTCCGGAATAGATGGATTGGAAAATTTTGATCAGGTAGTACGTGTTGATCAATCACCAATTGGCAAAAGCCCGAGATCGAATCCGGCTACTTTTGTAAAGCTCTTTGATCAATTGAGAAAACTTTATGCCCAATGCTCGCTCAGTCGAGTCCGTGGATACACAGCTGGGCGTTTCAGTTTCAATCTGCCTGGCGGAAGATGTGAGCGATGCAAGGGCGACGGAGTGGTAAAATTGGATATGCAGTTTTTGGCCGATGTTTACATACCTTGCGAGAGCTGTCAGGGTATGCGTTACAATCGCGAGACATTGGAAGTCAGGTTTAGAGGTAGAAACATCGCAGAGGTTTTGGAGATGACGGTGGAAGAAGCAAAAGAGGTCTTTGGCAAACAACCTTCGATTCTTTCAAAACTTGAGACACTCGATGCTGTCGGCTTGGGATATCTAAAACTTGGGCAACCTTCTAACACTCTCTCAGGAGGTGAAGCCCAACGCCTAAAGTTATCTCTCGAGTTAAGTAGAAAGCAGATGGGACGAGCATTGTATTTGCTTGATGAGCCAACCACTGGTCTTCATTGGTTGGATGTACAAAAGTTGATGGATTTATTATTTCGCTTACGGGATGCTGGTAACACCTTGGTGGTTATTGAGCACAACTTGGATGTCATTCGCTTGGCTGATTATGTTGTCGAAATTGGTCCTGAGGGGGGCAATCAGGGTGGGTTTCTCGTTTTTGAAGGCTCACCGAAAGAGCTCGCTCAAGGAAGCACTCAAACAGGATCTTTTCTTTTGCCGCATCTTTCGCAAGATGGGAGTGAAAAAATATGAGCCAGAATTCTAAAGATTCCGAAAATCCAGATACTAAAGGGGATCTCCTCTCTCTTAAGCGAAGTGCATTTTGGCATTTATGGAAAAGAAGGGCCCTTTTAATTCTTGCTTTAATACTCGTTCTTATTCCTCTTTTGGGAACCTTCGAGCCTTTATTTGAATTCATTCTATTTGCCATATCTTTAGCTGCTTTAACCTATCCAGTTTTCTATCGTCCAATTAATAGGTTGATGAAGAGATTTTTCCCAAAATTTTCTCGAAATCGGTTGTCCGAATTTTCCGCTATTTTGTCTACCTTAACACTAGTACTTTTCATGCTATCTCCCATTCTTTTACTTTTGGTAGAGGCTACCAGATCTACGCAAGGTTTTGGAAAAATGGTTGTATCTCTCGCATTAGGTGAAGAAGAGGGGAGGAAAATTCTTTTGGAAAGTGTTGAGCAACGGGTTTCGGAGATGCGATCGATTTATCCCAGATTACCTTTGGATGAAACTAAAGCTGTGGAATTTGTAGGTAAGCTTTTGGGAGACACGAGACAATTCTCGGGGTCATTTCTTGAATTCCTCTTTAAAGGAACCAGAGGTTTTGTAGCAGAACTTACCCTTGCCCTCATAGCCCTTTCTTTTCTTTATGCGCATGGAGGTAGCTTTGTGCAACAGGCGATGAAATTTGGAGGATTTGAAAAAAAAGAGGTGGAAACATGGTTCAAACTTCATCAGCAAATTACTTTACGACTTTTGAGTGATACCGTTTTGACTTCAATTTTTCGTGGTCTTGCCCTTGGTTTGGTTGCTTATTTTGTGGGTGGGTTCTTTTTTCTCCCCGTTTTATTTCTAGGATCTTTTGCAGGGTTGGTTCCAGTAGTTGGAAGTGCGATGATTTGGTTGCCGCTTGCCTCTCTTGTTTGGTCTCGAGGTGAACCTGTCACCGCTTTGCTTCTTGTGGGTTTAAGTCTGATACTCAATTACGGAATAAGTCGTTTTCGGGCGGGTATGGGCAATCGATTGCATCAGCAAGGTGCTTGGCTGAGCTTCATGCTTTTCTTGGGAATAATTGGTGGTTTACTTTCTTACGGTCCTCAAGGATTTGTGATTGGACCCATGGCTGTTGTTCTTGCTTATGGATTGATTCGTTTTCTTTCTAGTCAATCCAATGTTCAAGCTTGAAGCCTAGTCCGCGTCGTAAATGACTACTCGCTCCCACATAATTTTACATTTATCAATAAATTCCAAGTGAATTGGATCAGCCTGATAATGATCATGAGCATCCATATCCTTCATCACGACAGTTATTGCCAAATCATAACTATCCTCAATCACTGGTCTTTTCGGAGTAGATGCCGGGGTCCCGAGATGAAAACTTTCAACGGATGAAATTTCTCCCAAAGTTCTAACTTCATTTGTGAAAATATTCCTTTGATCATCAGTAAGATCTTTCTTCAGCCAAAAAATAACGGTATGTATTAGCATAATATTTCTCTATTGGAAGCATAGCCTAAGATCAATAGTCAAGCGACTATCCAATAATGGTGCTTCCATTATCGGATGGATTTATTTGTTCAAGTTTATCAACTGCATGTTTGGCCCATTCATTAGGTTTTTCATGAGAGGAAGCTGATTCTCCAAAACAGGAACGAAGCATATCGGTATCAATGATTCCAGGGTTGAAGGCCACGGCAATCAATTCCTGTGATAACTCTTGAGCAAGTGAACGGGTCAAACCTTCGACTCCCCATTTGCTTGCACAGTAGGGGCCAACTTCTGG
>NZKO01000055.1 GCA_002692535.1 Opitutia bacterium | reverse complement strand
TCCAGTGGAATTTCTTACGGACCTTCTGAGTTGAAGGGACAAATCGAATTCACGGAAGATTATGCTCCTTTAACAGGACCTGAAACAAAAGAAAAGTGCGTATATTACAGGCACAAGATCACTGAAAAGCGACGCTCCGGTAAAGAAACTACAATTGTTGTAATCAAAGATGAAACCCATGAAATTCCTTTTTATTGCAAGGATCGAGAAGGCAATACCAAGATCATCCCTGACGGAGCAGAGGTGACTGCGGAATTGAAATTTGAAAAAAGGCGAGGTCGAAGAACCTATTATGAATGGCATCTTCCTAGAGATGCAGAGGTATACGTTTTAGGTTCTGCAGTAATCGATGAAGTCGAAGGGGATAAATTAGCCGTTTCTGATGGAAAGGATAAATTTCCATTCATCATTTCTGATGAATCCGAAACTGAGGTAATGCTCAGGCAGGGCAGGAAAGGACTTTTGGGGTTGGGCATTGCCCAGAATGCTACAATCTTTCTTGGGCTAATACTGTTTGGTGCAGTTGGTTCATTTGCAGCTACTGATTTTCTGTTGGCAGCCATGTTTGCTCCATTATTTCTAAGCTTCAGCATGTTTGTACTGATGTACAATGATTTGATATTTCTACGCAACCGAGTGAAACGAGCGTGGGCAAATATAGAGGTTTCCCTAAAAAAAAGAAGCGATTTGATCCCCAATCTTGAACAGGTTGTTAAAAACTATCTTTCCCACGAGAAAGGAATTATGAATGCAGTTGCTCGCCTTCGGAATTCTGTGGTTGGAAAAAGCGCATTCACTCCCGCAGAGGCAGATCAGGCTATGGGGCATGAATTGAGCGTGAGTAATCGCATATTCGCATTGAGGGAAGATTATCCTGATTTAAAGGGAAATGAAATGATGGAGGATTTGATGAATCGTTTGGCCAGAATGGAAAATGAAGTTTCGATGATGCGTGCCGGATATAACGATGGAATCGAGAGGTACAGAACAGTGAAGCAAAGATTGCCAGAAGTTCTGATTGCAAAATTCTTTCGCTTTGAAGATCACAAATCGCTGACTTTTTCATCAGAGATACGTGAGGTTCCCAAAATACATTTGGATCCTAATGAAAATGAATTGCGTGAAGAAAAGGAGGAACCCTCAGACAAAGCTGAAGAAGCAAATTTCAATATCTTGGATGGAAAGGAATTGGAAAAAGAGGGAGAAAACCGTGAGAGCGATTCAATCTCACTTGCAAATGTTTACCTTTACAAGAATGCCAAGCAATTTGGCCCGTACAATTTAAGTCAAATCGAAGAATTTCTAAAAAATAATGATTTTTCTCTGGAAGACCAAGCTTGCTGGGACGGAGCAAACTGGCAGAAGGTTTCGGAAATACCTGGACTGAATCATCTCCAAAACGAAGGTTAATTTGCTTTCTTCGGCCTTTTTTTGTACTTTTCGAATAATCGAGTGTGACGACTGGATAGGTCTACTTGTTTACCTGCAATTCTCATGTGCTTAATGGAAGCTCGAAGATCAAATATGTCTCCTGAACATGCGATAAAAGTGGCTTCCTTTCCTTCTTCCAGGGTACCCAGTCTATGCTCTAGACCCATAAGCCTTGCAGGATTGATAGTAATGGCTGCCAGTGCATATTGCCTCTTTAATCCGAGTGGGATTGCGTGTGCTGCATGATACGGAAGATTACGTTGGTTAGCTGCAGACCATGCTCCGAGTCTTAGCCCGATTGAAAGCTCCACTCCTGCATCGGCAAGAACTCTAGGAGCAGAAAAGTGGATGTCAAATGGAAGGTTCACTTGAGTAGGTGCGGTGAAGACATGCCGGTAAATGACTGGAATTTCCATGGATGCGATCCTTTCGGCAATTTTCCATGCGTCTCTTCCGCCAGAAATGATTATTTTGTATTTTCTTTTTTCCGCCCAATCCATGGCTGATAAAATCTGCCTTTTTTCATCTGCATGAACAATTAAGGGCATCTTTTTGGAAACAACGGGTATCATTGCTTCCCAACTTGGATTAAATTCGCCCTTATTATTTAGGGAAGTTTTTCTGTACCGTGAATAGGCTTCAGCCTGATTGAAGAACTCATCCAACTCATCTACGCTTTTTACCCTGTTTTTTGCCTGTTCATCAATCGATTTGCTTTTTTCCCCTCTAATTGGGAGAGACAGTCCTTGACCTGGCCACCAGATATGAATGGCCGCCTTTTGTTTGATAGACATCTCTTCAATCCCCCATCCATCTAACGCAATGACTGCGGAAGTTCCTGAGATTGTTCCACCCATGGGAATGATCAGTGAATGTGTAATTCCATTTGCGCGGGCAACTGGAATCAGTTCGGAGTCTGGATTAACGGCTGTCCATGCCTCGATTTCAGGTGTATGCGTACCCACTTCTCTCTCATCACGGGTTGGGCGTAGTGCGTTGATTTCTGCCAAGCCAAGAGATGATCCTGCACTGATTAGTCCAGGGTATATTTCATACTCGCTCCAATCTATTAATGTGAAATCCTTTGGTTTTTCTATGGATTTTCCAATACGGATAATTTTAGATCCTTCAACTAGCAGTTCACCCGGTTGATAAGACAGAGTAGGAGCAGCCTGAATTTTTTTCGCTCGAAAAACAAAATTTTGTCCAAGGATTGAATTCTGCAACAAAAGGAAGAAAATCAGGAGTCGAGCTAAAATCATTTCAAGTTTCCTCCTTGTTTTAGGCAGTCATGTGATCGGCAGGAATGAGTATACAAATCGCATGCAACCTCAAGGGATAATCTGAAAAACTTCTGTTTAGCTGATTCCGTTGCTTCCTTATTATTTGATTCTCCAAGTTGCTTTTTGGCTTTTGCCAGCAGGTTTTCTCTTTCCTCTTTGCGTTGTTGATCTCTTTTTCGTGCATGCCTAATGTCATGGTACAATTTGCCGTCGATCCAAGTTTGATCACAAACTGCACGATAGTCCAAGGGGCTTGCAGTCCAAATGGCAAAGTCAGCATCCTTTCCTATTTTCAAAGATCCTACCTTTGAATCAATACCAAGTTGTATAGCAGGATTTAGGGTAACAAATTTAAGTGCATCTTCTTCTGAGAGGCTTCCATATTTTACTGCTTTAGCAGCCTCAAGATTGAGTCTCCTCGCATGATCTGGAGAATCAGAGTTGAAGCTCACGACACAGCCGCGTTCGTGCATCATTGCCCCAGCGTATGGAATGGCATCATAGACTTCAAATTTGTAAGCCCACCAATCAGAAAAAGTGGAAGCGCCGGCACCATGCCGTGCAATTTCATCTGCTACCTTGTATCCCTCGAGAACATGCTGGAGACTGGCAACTCGAACGCCAAATGATTCCATGGTTCTTAAAAAGACAAGGATTTCATCTTGCCTGTAAGAATGGCAGTGAATCAATCTTTTGCCCTCTATGATTTCCAAAATGGTCTCGAGCTCAAGGTCTCTTAAATGAGGTTTGCCTTCGCCAATCAATTTCTCTCTTTTATCCCGATAGGAGAGGGCAGCGTTAAACCGATTTTCAAAAAAGGCTTTTACCCCCATTCTTGACTGGGGAAATCGAGTCTTGTATTTGTCTCCCCAATTGGCCTGCTTTACATTTTCCCCAAGGGCAAATTTTATGCCTGCGGGTGCAGCCTTAAAAAAAAGCTCTTCTGGCGAAGCTCCCATTCGAAGTTTAATCACCGCGTTTTGTCCCCCGATGGGGTTTGCTGATCCGTGAAGAAGGTTGCATGTTGTAACACCTCCAGCGAGTTGTCTTTCAATATTGATGCTTTCAGAATTGATCACATCGGAAATGCTTACCATTGCAGTCGATGGAAGAGTGGATTCGTTTACTCCGCCAAGAATCATGGCATGGCTATGACAATCGATAATCCCTGGCGTTAAATGTTTACCTTTTCCTTTAATTATCTCTGCGCCTTTTGTTAGTTCTGCTGCGAGATTCTGGCCGATTGCCTTGATTTGGCCATTTTCAACAAGGATGTCATGATTGCGGAGGATACCTTCCATTTCACTGGTCCATAGATGAAAGTTTTGAAAAAGAACCAGGACCGGATCTTTGACAGGACCTTTTACTTTTCTCTGGAGATCGACCGTCTGACTGTTCTTTTTCGGTGCAGAGATTTGCGGTAGGTTTAAAGAATCTTTCCGCAATGAAAACTTATCAGGAATCCCTTTTATCCAAGTGGAGTGAATTTGAGGAGAATCAACAAAATAGTTAGATCCTTCCACAATGAAAAAATTTGCCAGTTTGCCATTTTCCAATGTTCCGCCGAGATTCGATATTCCGCACAACTCGGCTGGATTAATGGTCAAGGAAGCAAGTGCTTCTTCTTCTGGCAGTCCATTTGCAATACATTTAAGGATATTTTTATGGAATTCACCTGGGTTACATCCGGAAGTTGTAAATGAAAAAGACTTGGATTTTTTTAAAACTAGATTGGCTAAAGCTGGTGCGTTATTCCATGCTCTAAGTTGATCGAGAGAGATTTGTTCCCAGTCATCATCTCTTGGAAGGTTGGGTATGGCAGCAAAGTTTAGAGGAAGAATACAATCGTGATGTTTGGAGATTGCCAAATCAGGCCTCCTCCATTCGTCACCTGTTAGTATCAGCACGACTTTGTTGAGATTGAAATCAGTTGCAATTTCGATGGCTTTGCGGTGCATCAGCATGCTTCCCGATTCAAACCAAGTGGATGTTTTGTTTTTTGGCCTTATGGTTTTGATTAAGCTTTGCATGCCAGAGTGAATATGGAGAGGTTTTCCGACTTTATTTCTCTTTTCAAAAGTAAGCGTTTCTTGTGCATGTTGAACCTTTAGGAATGTTTGGCGAATGACTGAAAGCACCCCCATTAGGGAATTTGGATAAACGGAAGGTGATGACTCGCGACCTACTGGATCAAAGGCAATAAGTTGTGCAACTTCATTTTTCAGAATTCTCTCTTGTTCAGAATTATCATGAAGCAGGATGCATGGGCCAGTTCCACGGAAGATTCCTTCGCTAGAGGCAAGATGAGCTGATGTAAATCCATATTTTCGAAACTCTTTCCAGCTCTTTTCTTTAAGGTTCATTGAATCTACTAAATTCCTTTCTGGATGCACTCCAGAAATTCCAAATTTAGAAACGCTATTTTGGTCAGAATTTTTGGGAAGACCAAAAAATGAAAGATTTGAATTATTCAAAACCGTTTGTTCATGACCAAGAGAAAGAAGTGCAGAATCTTCTTTTCCTGACAAGAGATAAGGATCGATTAATCCCGGATAGATTGTTTTTCCGCTACAATTCCATTCACGATAATAAGATGGGATTTCAAAGCTTTTACCCGCCTTTTCAATTTTTCCATCTCGAATAAGAAGTATGCCGGATTTGATTCTTCTATCCGGAGTAACTTGAATGTCCCCACCCACAAAAGCATGGAATCCAGGATCTGGTGGTCTTTCTCCTGGGAAGGGGAAATTCTCTGAATAAATGACTTGGGCACAAAATAAGTAAAGGGTGGCAAACCAAGAAATGAGGATTTTCTTATGGCTACTGATCATGAATTCGAGGATGAGTTGAAAAATTGTAAGTGCAAATCGAATCTTGTGAGTATTGGGCTGAGATGATCTTGGAAATATGATCAAGTATTTCCCTGTAACTTATTACTAACTCGCTTTTTATCCTAATCGAAAAGAAGGTGACAGATATTGGATTTTTATTTCTCCTGATATAAGGTACAAAATGATTAAGATTTCAGAACTCACTCAAAGTACAGTTGAAGCGCTCTATGCCATTAATAAATTGCTTCCTCAGTTATCCTCAAATTCTAAAGGTTTAAGCATGGAGCGTCTTTCTGAAATAGCAGATTCAGACAATACATTGCTTTACCTCGGAACCAGCGAAGATGGTCGGATATTGGCAATGCTCAGCCTTATTATTTTAAAATTACCTACTGGCAACAAGGCTTGGATTGAAGATGTAGTAGTGGACCATACTGTAAGGGGCAAAGGATTGGGTAGGGCATTAATGAATCATGCTTTTGAGCAAGCCAAAAAGCGAGGAGTGAAAAGCATTGATTTAACTTCGAGACCAAGCCGGAAAAGTGCTAACAAACTTTACCAGTCTTTGGGCTATGAGCTAAGAAAGACTAATGTTTACAGATACGAATTTTCCTGATTGAACTAAAACAACCAACTTAATTTTACATCAAAATGAGTGCAGATTTCCTTTTTTCCTTTCTCCTATTCTTTCAAGTACAAATAGAATCCATCAAAGAGAGTGGTTTCTACAAGATGCTATCTGAAAAGTATCCAGAGGTTTCCCAAAATCTTACCGATCCCAAGAACATGGATCCTGAAGTGAAGGAGCTTGCAGACGCGACAGGTCTCAATTTTGAAGATCTTTCGGAAATTAATGTATCGGTAGAGGCTTTTGATGGGATCAGTAAAGCTTCACGAGATGGTAAGTCGCCCAAGCTTGGTTCCGATTTTGAATTTGTTTTTTCCGCAAAGGTCAGAGGTGAGATTGATGCAAAAAAGATGTTTTCATTCATGTTGGACAAATTGGAGGAGGAAAAAGGGAAAGCAGATCGAATGAAGGTGGAGAAAACTATTACGAAGAAAGGGAATTCCTCGTCAATTACTGTCCCTGTCGAGCTGCTGGGGGATGACTTTTCAGATTCTGATGTAAAATGTTCCATCAACATGGATGGAGGTTACTCAAAAATCAAGGTTGGACTGCCGGGTAAAATGGAGCTTAGCAATGCATCCCTCGCCTGCCTAAGTGCAATGGCGAAAGACCGACAAATTACTTTTGCCCTTAAGGTAGACCCATCGGTATGGGAAAGACCTGAATTTAATTCCCAGCAACAAAATCCGCTTTTTGCTGGTTTGGCTAATTCTGTTAAAGGAATCCGTGAATTCGGGCTTTCCGTAAGTTTCAGGGAAGAATCTTTAGGTCTTGAGATTTGCGTGAATTGTAAGGATACCCAGTCTGCTCTTGGCTTATGGACGGTTGCTCAGGGCGGACTTGGCATGGCTCAATTAGCGATGGCTCAGGAAGGAGGTCAGGCACCTGCAATTTTATCTAGGGTTAAAACTCAGGCTGCAGAAAAAAATGTATTTGTCCGGGTTGAAATTCTGGAAGAAGACTTGAATGAATTGGAAAGTATGCAGATTATTCCTCAGTCTGGAAAATCCAGAGGGCAATCCACGGAATTAAAGGTGGATCCGCTAATTGGGAAAAAAGCTCCTCTATTTGAAAGCGTTCTTCTGGATGAAAGCATTTTTAAACTTTCTGATATGAAGGGTAAAATAGTTGTGCTAGACTTCTGGGCAACTTGGTGTGGGCCCTGTGTCAGAGCCTTACCTGAGTTAATTGAAAAGACATCAGCTTTTGAAGAGAAGGATGTAATTTTTCTTGCTGTTAACCAAGGAGAATCCCGTAAGGTGATTTCTCAATTTTTGAAGAGAAAAAAATTACAGGAACTAACCGTAGTGATGGATCGTAAGCAAAGCATCGGAAGAGATTACGAGGTACAAGGAATTCCAAAGACAGTGATTATCGACCAAGAGGGTATCATTCGTCATGTGGAAGTTGGATTTGCCGAGAAGACTGCTTCTCGAATCAAGGCAGAAATTTCCGAATTGTTAGAACAGTAATCTTACCACATGCGACATCTGTTCGGTGTATTGTAGTAAAATTCGTCCATTTTTGTCCTAAAAGTGAATTCGATCGTCTATTAGATTATACTTTACTACAAAAACAGTCCAAACGCCTAAAAGGAGATAAAGCCATGATGAAAGTCAATGATTTCCAAAAATATGAAGTTACCCTTAAGATTCCTTACGAGGATTACTTCAGTTTAATTTATGAGACAAAGTATCTTTTGGAGGCTCGGTTAGATCCAAGTCGTTGTTTTATAGCAAATGTGGCTATGTATGGGAACAGTAGGCGAAAAGGTGTAGAAAAAGCTGTCGAATGGTTCCAAAAAGAATTTAAGGGCGTTTTGGGTTCTGCTCATAAAGTTATGACTGTGGATGATCCTTTTAACGAAGTCTCTTACGATGAAGACTTCGCATGTAACGACCTTGGGAATAAGTATCTTGATGATGATACCATTCAGAGAGTGATTTTTGAATCCGATGGTGATTTGTGCGAAGAAGATCCAGAATCTGAGAGCAATCATAATAATAGCCTTCGTCGCATTAAACGCAGGAAGAAGGAAAATATCCAACTTACCTCCAGACTTTCTCAAACACCCACTGGCACGATTTATTACAAAATGACGGAGCCCGTTTCAAGAAACGGAAAACGTACCAAAACAACTTCAGTTAAACTATCCTCGAAAAGTTTAGAAAAGGCTTTACGTGAAGTTGCTAGGCGTGGACTTGATAAATTCGAGAAATTTGTTGGTACTTCAGTCGGCAAGAAAGAAAAAAAACCGCTTTCAAAAAAGGCTGCATAAGGTGTCAGATCCTTCTAAAGATCGTTCAACTGAGTTGCTACAACTCATGATGAAGTATCAAAGGCGCATATTTGCATATATCCACACGCTCGTACCTTCAAGAAGTGACGCAGAGGACATTTTGCAGGAAACAAGTCTTACAATTTGCGAAAAGTTCAATGAATTTGAACTTGGAACCAACTTCTATTCATGGGCATGTCAAATTGCTTATTGGAAGGTGCGTGCGGCTCGNAAAAAATATGCTACATCCAAGGTTGTATTTAATCAGGAAGTGCTGGATGTTATTTCTCAAACCAGACTGCAAATGGAAGATGAGCTGGATTTTCGGCATGAAGCACTTTCCCGTTGCCTGCAGAAATTAAATGACCGTGACAGAAGAATGGTTCTTACTCGTTATGAGTCAGGTAAAAATGTTTCTGCTGCTGCACAGGCTTGTGGTAGAACCGTTCAGGGCGCATACAAGGCGTTAAATCGAATTCGTAAAGTTCTCTTCGATTGCGTAAGTTTTGAAATCACTGCAGAACACGCCAGATGAATCTTACAGACCAAGAAATTATCGAACTTCATGAATTGCTGAATGGCTTGGTGGAAAATAACCTTCCACCTGCAAAATTCAAAAGACTCGAAGATTGGATACTCAGTTCTGAGGTCGTAAGGCAGAGATATGTGTCATTTATGGATATGTCATCAAGCCTTTCTCATTATGCTGAGGAAATCGTTACTGATGAGGATAATACAGACGAGTGTGAGGAAGTTGAACAGAAGAATTTAATTCGTTTTTCTCGTCCTATTTTGGCAATCGCCGCCTTGCTTGTCTTAGTTATAACTCTTTTTAATTTTGAAGACTCAAGCCCAACTAATGACGGATCTAAGCAAATTGCCAGTGAAAGATTAGGTGAGGCGTCTGACTATGCCTCTACGGCTGAAAGCACAGTTTTCGCAGTTTTGACGAATTCGGTTGGATTAAGTTGGGCAAAAGATACTAAACATAGACCAAAGCTTGGACAGACTCTCGAGAAATGTATTTTGGGNGTTGATGAAGGTTTGGTTCAACTGGAATTTATACGCGGTTCTACAGTCATTCTTGAAGGACCAGTCGAATTTGAAATAAAGGGCACTAATGAAGGGATTTTGAAAAGTGGGAAATTACGGGCTATTGTACCACCCGTGGCAAAAGGTTTTTCTGTTGAGCTGCCTCAAGGAAAACTCACTGATTTGGGAACTGAATTCGGTTTACACGTTCACGACGGTGGTTCTACGGAAATTTTTGTTTACAAGGGGAAGATTAGATATGATGGAATACAGCACAGTGATGAGGCATTTTCCCGTGAAGTTTCATCAGGAGAAGCTTTGTTTGTTGATCCATATGGGGTAACGAATTTGATGGAAATGCCCTCGGAATCCTTTATGGGGACTGCTGATTTGGCCTTCATTTCCATGGAGCAGTCTCAAAATCGTTACTCTGCTTGGGTTAGATTGAGTGAAGAAATTGCAGTATCAAACGATACTTTGCTTTATTATTCTTTTGATAATCACCCTTCTTGGTCCCGTACTTTAAATGATTTCTCCAAACAATCGAACGGAGCGGTGATCGGATGCAAATGGACTGATGGTCGCTGGCCCGGTAAGGGTGCACTTGGTTTTGTTCGCAAGAACGATCAAGTTCGCCTTGATTTTCCTGACTATCATCCGGCAATAACTTTGGGTGCGTGGATAAAACTAGAAGATATAGGAAAATTTCCCTCCCCAATCATAAGTTCTGATACAAATACGAATGGAGCTGTATTTTGGTATATTGATAAAGATGGTAAATTAGTTTTGGAATTAAATGTTAACGGAGAACCTGAACGGTATCATTCTGCCGTTGCGTTTCGGAAGGAAAGAGTGGGTCGTTGGATGCATATTGCTACAACTTATGACCCTAAATCAAAGTTGGTAAGTCATTATGTTAATGGACGCTCTTTCAGTCGCGAAAAAATTGATTTGGCCACACCTTTGCATTTCGGTCCCAGCGTGCTTGGGAATTTTTCCAAGAATTCATTTTTCAAGGCAAATCGAAGCATGAAGGGAACGATTGATGAGTTTGTTCTTTTTGAAACGGCATACGATGAGAGTGAAATCAGGCGGCTTTTCGAAATTGGTAGTCCGTACGAGACACAGAACTCATATGGTTCTTTTTCCCCTTAATTCATTTGAATGCCACGCTGGCCATATAGTACCTGAAATTTTTGTCCCAAATGTTGGGGATGAATTAGCTCCTTAATACTCCCTAGATATTCATCATTAGCCTGTTGATTCTCAATTACAGAGCGAATGGCTTCTGAACCGTTATTCATAAAAAAAGATTCCTGATTTTTTAGATTAACATTGGTAAATTGATGATCTGAAAGAATTTTCTTTAATGCATTCCAGCAAAGATGGCATGTTATATCCTCCATCCCGGGGTTTGCAGTGATTTCATTACTGCATTTGTGATTGGCGTAGGTTCTGCCTGTTCCTTCAGGAAAATCGGTGCAAATCCTATCGAAATGCAAACCATAATCAAAGGTTACAAACAGTCCTCGCCAATTGATCCTTAATAAGTTCACTAGCGTTTCTTCGGCACCTGTAGGCCAATCGATAGTATATGGTGTGCTGTAATTTTGAGGGAATTGTTTGGTAATTTCGATATTTTTGTCGGAGTCTGAAAGTGTTTCTTCGGTCAATACACTTTCTTGCAATTTAACTCCTATTTCAGACCATTGCTTGCATGATGGATCAAATCGAAACCTTTTAAAAGGTTGAGCATCCAACCATTCATTGGAGAAGACAATTGCCTTATCTGGAATTTGAATGGGTTCTCCCAAACGAATGGTTTTGATTGCCTTGAACGGATGAGATTTTTGATCCAATGAATTACTTCCCGGTTCTGCGGCAATTTCAACAAAGACAAAATCCCGTGGGTCATTTTTGCCCAGCAGTTTGCAGCATGATTCGATCAAAAGTTTTTCCCAAACAAATGATTTAATGCTTGTTGATGTGTAGAAGTCAGAATTTTTTGACTTTCCAACCCGTAGTTTTGACTGACGGTAATACCCCGTATCATCATCATAAAGTGCCCATTCCACGAATTCATCAAAAGGCATCACTATCCGTTTAGACAGAGCGGAAAGAAATGATTGCCTTAGTCTTTCATTTTGGATTGGCATTGGCTTTGGTCAATACTTTGGGTAGAGCCTAGTTTGTGAAAGGCAAGAGGGTATTTCCTAAGAAATTTATTTTTTGGATCATAGGGTCCGGGCTGTTCAGTTCTGTGTCTGGGTTTTTGGTTGCTCATTTGTGGTACAATCCATCCTCCAGGTCATGGTTTGATATCGACTTTTGGCATCAATGGCTAAGGTTTGGAGAAATTCTCAGAATATCTCACACAGAATATTATGATTTTAATGATTCCAAATTTAAAAATCTTACTGACACCGCCATCTCCAAAATGATTTCGAACTTGGACAGACATTCAGCATATTATACTCCTAAAGATTACGAGGCTTTTCAAGAGGATTCAAACCGCCAATATTTTGGAATAGGTATCATGATTCGAAAAATCGAAAAAGGTGTTCTGATTTCTAAAGTTTTTCGCGATGGACCTGCTGAGGATGCAGGTTTGGAGGTTGGAGACTTGATAATTTCCGTAAACGATGAAGAGATCGAAGGGCTTGATTTGAGTGAAATTAGTTCCAGGATAAAGGGGATTGCTGGCAGTAGTGTAAGCATGAAATTCATGCGTCAAGAATTCGTTCAGGAAATAGCTGTAAAAAGAGGGCAAATTCAGGTTTCTACTGTGGATCAATACTTTTTAGATGAAAACCAGACCGGCTATCTTCACCTTATTCAATTTGGTGGGCGTTCTCAGGAAGAAGTGGCAAAAGCACTCACTGAAATGAAAAATAATGGCATGAAAAATCTTATTTTAGATTTAAGGGACAACACAGGCGGACTTCTTTCATCTGCGATTGAAGTTGCAAGCTTCTTTCTACCTCAGGATAGTTTGGTTCTTGAGTTAAAGGGTAGAGTGGCAGTTGAAAGTCGAACATACCGTACGGAGAGAATTACTCCAAGAATTGAAGTTCCTATGGTTATTCTTATCAATGAATCGAGTGCCAGTGCGTCTGAAATTGTAGCTGGTGCTTTGTCGGTTCTTGGAAGGGCTAAAACTGTCGGTGAAAAAAGTTACGGAAAAGGTTCGGTTCAGACAATTTTTAAAACGAGCGATCAGAGTGGACTTCGATTGACCACAGCAATGTATTATTTGCCAGATGGTTCGACGATTCATGAGCGGGGAATAGAACCACAATTTATTGTTGAATGCAGCGATGAAAATGAATCAAAACTTCGTATTCAGAGAAATCTTAGTGAAGATGTGATTGGAAAAAAGAATTTTGGTGAAATGTTCGGATTTGATCCTGTTGTGGATATTCAGCTGTTCGAAGCTAAGCGTATTCTTCGGGAAATGACCAAATAGAAGAAGTCTAAGAAATGATTTTAGGGATTGAAAGCTCATGTGACGAATCGGCAATCTCAATTCTCAATCGAAAGGGGGAAGTAAAAGGGGAATGGATACATAGTCAGATAGCGAAACATGCGGAATATGGTGGTGTTGTACCAGATCTGGCTGTGCGTGAACATTTGAAGAATTTCTTTCCTTTACTTGATCTTGCACGAAACGAATTCGCATTGCCTGAGTGTATAAGTTCTATTGCAGTAACCTGTGGTCCTGGACTTGCTGGTTGTCTGGGTGTTGGAATCTCAATTGCCAAAACTCTTTCATTGCGGTGGAAAATTCCACTTTTGGGAATAAACCACTTGCGTGGTCATGCTTTTTCCCCATTCATGCCCTTGGGGAATATCAAAGAAATAAAATGGAGTGAACTACTGCCGCATTTAGGGTTGTTGGTCTCAGGGGGCAATACACTGTTGTTCTGTATGGGAGAAGATCGTCAGATTCAAGTGCTTGCAAAAACCGTTGATGATGCTGCTGGCGAATGTTTGGACAAAGGTTCGAAACTTCTTGGAATCCCATACCCAGGGGCTGTCCAAATGGAAAAACATGCACTTGAGGGCGACAGTAAGGCCTTTAACTTTCCCCGATCCATTCCAAAAGGAGATAATCTTCGTTTCAGTTTTTCAGGATTAAAAACCAGCCTTTTATACACGCTCAGGAAAATGACTGAGCCCGAGATATCTTCGCGATTTACAGATCTTTGTGCTTCATATCAACAAGCTGCTGTAGATCAATTGCTCAAGATTACTGATAATGCTATGTCATCAGTTAAATATAAATCCTTCGGATTATCGGGGGGTGTAGCAAATAATGAGTCGCTTCGTGATGAATTATCATATCTTTGCCAAAAAAGAGAAATCCGTTTCCTTCCTGCCAGAAAAGAAAATACCGGAGACAATGCTTCAATGATTGCGTATTGCTCTTTGGTCGATCCTGANGGCCATTGGACTAATGANTTTCAACAATTGTCATTTAGNCCAAACTTACTCATCAGTGAGGTACCTCATTAAGAATTAATTTTTGCATTACAGCATCTCTTGCCTCTTTCTGTAAATCCGTCATAATGAACTTTTATGATCTCTGATCCAAACAAACCGAAAAAACTCTCTGCCAACGAAAGCATTAAAGAAAACAGTGATTTTCTTAGAGGAACGATTACTGAAAGTCTGATGGATGAAACTACTGGGAGNATACCTGCATCAGATGCTCAGTTAACGAAATTTCATGGTACCTATCTTCAAGATGATAGAGATAAAAGACTAAGTCTGCTCAAAGAAAAAAAGGAAAAGGCATTTTCTTTTATGATAAGAGTTAGAGTTCCAGGTGGCGTTTGCACACCTAAGCAATGGATTGGAATCGATGATCTTTCAGATAAGTTTGCCGATGGAACTTTGAAACTTACGACCCGACAAGCGTTCCAACTACATGGGATTCTTAAGCGTAATTTGAAGCAGACCATGAAGGAAATCAACGATACGCTTTTGGATACNCTTGCTGCATGTGGAGATGTAAACCGCAATGTAATGAGTCCTGCAAATCCCTTTGAATCTAAATTACACGAACAAGCTCTTGAAATNGCTCAAAGAATTCATGACCATTTGACACCACAAACCTCCGCATATGCCGAAATATGGCTGGATGGCGAGAAGACATCAATTGGTGAAAAAGAGGTTGAGCCAATTTATGGTAAAACTTATCTTCCTCGGAAATTTAAAATTGCCGTTGCTTTACCGCCAAGAAACGATGTGGATGTTTTCTCCAATTGTCTTGGTTTTGTNGGAATTCCAGAAGGAGACCGGGTGATTGGTTACAATGTTCTTGTGGGCGGTGGATTGGGAATGACTCATGGAAAAGTGGCTACATTTCCTCGTNTNGCTGATGTGATTGGATTTTGCAAACCCGAGCAAGTTGTTCAGGTGGCGGAAGAAGTCGTTAAAATTCAAAGAGATCATGGAGACCGTTCAGACCGAAGGCATGCCCGTTTGAAATACACAATTGAAGACCTTGGGGTCGAATGGTTTAAGGACGAGTTGAATAATCGACTGGGTTGGCATCTCGAACCTGTTAGAGATTTTACATTTGAATCTACAACTGATCGTTATGGATGGAATTTGGATGAGGATGGGCACTGGACATATGGATTATTTGTAGAAGGAGGGCGCCTNCGTGGTAAAGTTAAGCAAGCTGTCCGTAAAATTGCGGAGACAATTGATTGTCAGTTCCGACTCACTGCGAATCAAAACCTTGTGATCGCTAAAATTAGTCAGCANTCCAAGGAAAAGATTGANTCTATCCTTNTAGATNATGATTTCCTGGACGCCGAAAACTTATCTGCTTTAAGGCTAAATTCTATTGCCTGTACCGCTCTTCCCACTTGCAGTTTAGCTTTGGCAGAGAGTGAAAGATACTTACCTGATTTAATTGATGAACTGGATCAAATTATTGATAATCTTGGATTAAGAGATGACTCCATCGCAATTCGTTCAACCGGTTGTCCTAATGGATGTGGTCGCCCTTTTCTCGGTGAAATCGGTTTAGTCGGAAAGGCTCCGGGCAAATATAATCTTTATTTGGGAGCGGGATTTGATGGTATGCGATTAAACAAATTGTACCGTCCCGCGATTTCTCATGATGAGATTGTTTCAGAACTGCGTCTTGTACTTGAGGATTATTCGAAAAGTCGAAATAAGAATGAAAGATTTGGCGATTTTTGCATACGCAAGGAATATGTTAAAGAAACCGTACAAGGTTCTGACTTCCACGATTAACTTTTTCATAGGCATCTCTTGTGCCCAAAAAATTTTCCAANGCATTAGGTAGGAGAACTCACTCTAATCCTGACAGTGGTATCTCGACTTTGGACGAAGATGAGGGACTTTGCCTTCTTGATTCATTGGAAGAGGAGCCATTTATACTTATTCTTGATCAAGTTCAGGATCCTAGAAATTTGGGTGCCTGCTTGCGTTCGGCAGATGGTGCTGGAGTGAATCTGGTCGTACTTCCCTCNGATCGATCTGCTGGACTTACGGATGTTGTCAGGCATGTGTCTGCGGGAGCCGCGGAATCTTTACCTTTAATGCGAGCAAGAAATTTGGCTCGTGTTATACGTGGAATTAAAGAGAGGGGAGTACGTATTGTTGGTACCACTGATCAAGCCAAGGTTTCGTTGTACGACTCAAGTTTCTTGGGTTCAGTGGGTCTAGTAATGGGAGCAGAGGGTTCCGGGATTCGAAGGTTAACTGCAGACTTATGTGATCAACTCATTCACATTCCAATGTCAGGGTCTGTTGAATGCCTCAATGTTTCAGTAGCTACTGGTGTATGCCTATTTGAGGCCAAAAGACAGCGATCCATTTAATGGGTTTTTAAAAAAGTATCAGAATTAGCAGTAGTTGGTGCGGAAATTTGGTGCTTGCAAAGGAATTTTGCCAAAAATGATAAAAGTACGCTGAAAAAAACCGTACTCAAGATTGAATTACGAAGAAATAGGTATGAAGGTGCATAACCGGGCTCTCCTATNAACAAAGCTTGCAGCCATCCGGAAAAAGATTTCAAGTAAGCTGGGTTGTATGCCCAAGCGAATGAACATGTAAGGGTATGAAATAATAATGATGAAACAATTCCTGCCCCCAAGATCTTGGTAATGGACGATTGATCGCCTATTTTTCTGCCGATAATGAAAACTAGTGAGTATGAGCAAAGAGTTACAATCATAAAAGGCTCAAGAAAATTAAGCCCATGGTGATGATTCATGAAGAGATCTGTTAAAAAGACTGCAATCACTGGTAAAATCCAGGCAAGCTTTCCTTTCAAATAAACCCCAGCGATCAAGAAAATAGCAAGAGCAGGAGAAAAATTGAAAAAACTTGGGTNGTCAAACGGCAGATACCTGGATATTCCAAAGACAATAAGTATCAACCCAAGCCAAAAAAATGATTTTCCTCTAAGAGTAGGATTTTTAAAACNTTGGTCCATTTCTATATATATAACTAATTTGGAAATTTAATTCAACCTTTTGCCTCGCTAGACCAAAATCATTTGATCGATATAAATATGCTTATAATCATTTTTGATTCTAGTCTTTTCTTAAATCCTTTCATGTTGTTAATACATATCAGGAATTTTTCAATTAATGATTGGATAATCTTAGCGACATTAAGATTAAATCATGCCAATAGTGCCCTATTCTCCTGCATTTTTTTCTGGTTCCAAGATTAATGAAACCAAGACTTTCATAACAAGATATTGCTGCAGTATTACATGTTAGTGTATTAAGGGAAACTTCCTTGATTCCCCCCAATTTTCTGATCTCTGAAATTAGATTTTCACAANGGTGCCTCCCTATGCCTTTTCCTCGAATTTTGGGGTCCACAATAATTCGGCACAATGTAGCCTGATTTTTTGATTTTAAGATGATTTCACCATATGCATTTATAGCATCATTTTTATCTAAGAGTTGAAANGCAAGCAGGTCTTCTCTTCGCAAGTGTTTTTGAAATGAAAGAAGGTTCAAGCCATCAATAAATGAATTTCCGGACCATAAAACCCTGTCACTTTCATTTTGAATCCATGAAAGCACGGTTGNTGCTTGGTGCTCTGTGAAACGAGAGAAGTTAAATGAACTTGGATAGAGTTTTTGTTGATTCAATGGAAATAGTGGAAAGTTCTGAGGGAAATGAAAATATCAGCAATAAGACTATGGATTATAGTGTATTTATCTTTGCTTAATCATTTGAAATCGTTTTAATTAAAGTTTTAACCACTTGTGGAAGGATGGATATGAAAATAAATAAAAAATTATTTGGTGTTACAATGTTGATAATGGCAGCTTTTTTGATGGGTGCTTTCTTTAACCAATCAGAGGCTAAACTTAAAGTTATTAAAGCTGGAGTTGATGAAAAGGGTAATCAGATTTGTATCAACAAGTCTCAAGTTTATCTTTTCAAAAAGAATCAGGCTGAAAATAAAATAATTTTCTACTTTCACGATGCTGAGAGTGATTCTGCTATGGTTGCTAAGTCGTTTCCAGACATTGAAAGCATGGATAAATACTGGAATGTTTTGATCCGGGATTGGTAGAATCTTGTGCTGGTCCAAAAAATTTTAAAAGTACTTATTTCAAGTTATGATTCCAATATGGATCGCTGACTTCACCTTCACACCTTTGAAATAGCCGAAAATTAGCCTTTTTTAATCATTTCCAAAAGTTGGCACTCTTTATGCAGACTTTAATTTGAGGAAAGGGTTAATAGATTAGCAAATGTAAGGTGCGTGTCATTATGTGGCACGCACTTTTCATTTTCTACAATTTGTGTAATTGTAGACTTTTATCTATCAGGATGTGGTTCTTGAGGATTTAATCTCTTAGCACCAAATAAACTCTCAAGGCGCAAATGAATATAATTTATACTAAATCTGAGAGTATGATTTTTAAATTTTAATGGGATACGACTTTTAGAAAAACATTGCTAGTTTTCGAAAATCCAAATGTTTCTGAATTGGAGCGGGTTTCCATGTCCCTGTAATTTGATTGGTCCAGGTGTTCCTTCTTGGTCGGGGCGAGAACCTCCAGTCTTGCGGGGAATTTCGAAATTATTGTGGATTTTAATTCCGTTTAAATGAGCAGTAATTCGTGCATTCTTGATTTTTTTTCCGTTTTTGGCTACAGCATTGGTAAATTCAATATCATAAGTTTGCCATGCAAGGGGAGGGAAGCAGGCATTGATGTCAGAATCTTTAATTGAGTAAATCCCTCCACACTCATTGTTTGCTCCTTCCAGACCGAATGAATCGAGAATCTGATTCTCATACATGTCAATTTGGTAAAGTCCACTGTTTCCGCGTCCCTGACCACGTGCTGCGGGACGGTAAGGAAGCATGAATTCAAGATGCAGCGTGTAGTTGGAAAATTTTCTTAAGGACCGTATGTCTTTACCATCTGTATTGAGTAACTTGGTAGACTGATCGAGACGACCACCTTGCCATTCTCTCTTATTAGTGCCATCAAATAGAACAATCGCTCCCTTTGGTGCTTTTTTGCCCAATGATTTGCTTTTTCTGTTAGTTTTTATGAGAACATGTGCCTTTCCTTTTCCGGTTACTGTTAATTTGCCATCATTGATTGAGCCTTTGTAATCTTGATGCCCCTGTGGCGGGAATTTTCGCGTTGCACTGAATTCATCCGCGGGTCCAGCCAAATATTTACGATTTCCAGAGGCAGGTATTAGCTTTACAATTCTGCTATTGAGATTGCCTTGTAAGAGACTTCGGTTTTTTCCATCCCATCCATTTCCAGGTAGTCCGCCAGGATAGAGTACCACATGAAAAGCCCCTTTGCCCAATGCGATAACTTGGGCACCCATGTTGTTGTTTGAGTATTCACCTTGGTATTTAAAGTCTTCTGGTAATTGTGGGTCCTTCAAAGATGTGAAAGTGCCGGCAAAACCTTTGTTTGCTCCAATTGAATTGGAAATCGGAAGAATAAAAAAAATAAAGAGGATGTGTAATTTCATTTGTTCTTCCCAAAAGATAAATGATAGTTCCTGCAAGCAGGAAACAAGGCTAAACGAAATTAGTGATGAGTATGGATCCTACGGAAACAGTATTTAAGAACCTTTTTCCAGCAGATCGGCAAAACTATTCATGTAATCAACGACATCTATGCGGTTATTTCGTTCGAGGTATCTAAAGCCTCCTTCAAGGTTGTCCAAAACCTTACGATCCGATAAATTTTCGAGATTTACTATATCTTCATGGGTCATACCGTGTCTTTCGATAGTCAAAAAAATGTCGTCAACTTTACAACCGGTTTTGGAACAGTAATCAGTAGCGTGCTCGGACCATTCATCCAGTTGAAAGTCAATAGATTGTACTATCTCAAAGCTGCTCATACCGGTTATTGTCTGAATGAGATGACCTGCATTGCATTGACCCATGTGGCCCCACTGATACTCCACATCATCGTCAGATAACCTCTTGGAAGTTTGTCTGAGAGCGTCAATTAAAAATCTTTTGGAATGTGAAGAATTTGTTGAAAAGGAATTTTTTGGTCGCATACAATCCAATGTAAGAAAAGACTAAGTTTTTCTCAACTCATAGATCGAATTTTATTACTGAAAGAATAGGAAGGTTTATACATGTGCTCACCCGCAATTATTGAAAAGGTTAAAAAACGGATTACGCGTCGTAATCTTCTTCAGGGCATTGGAGTCTCTGGAGCCGCGAGTGCTTCAGGATGTCTGGCTCAATCTGTTTCTTCGAGCCAACCGCCAGATTCTTCTTCAACTAACTTGCCTGAATCAGTTTCTTTTACAAGAGTTGTTGATTTGAGTCATACTCTTCATCCCAATTTTCCTGCTTGGTTTGTTGCTGGACAGCAAGTGACCACTCGTGGGAAGCGTACTTTCGTACCCCCTGAGATTGTTGAGGTGAAGTCAGTGTTTGAGTGGAACCCTGATAAGGTAAATCTAAAGCAAATCACATACTGGGAGCATGTGGGCACCCACATGGATGCCCCCAGCCATTTCTCTGAGGGTAGTACAGTGGATGAGATACCAGCTGAAGATTTGGTTCTTCCCTTAGCTGTTGTTGATATTAAGGCACATGCGCATTCCGATCCACTTGCCCGCTTGACTATGAAAGATATTCAGAAGTGGGAAAGCAAACACGGCCTTATTCCTGAGCGAGCGATGCTAGCACTAAATAGTGGATGGGCCAAATATGTAGACACTCCGAAGTACAAGAGTTTGGATGAAAACGGTAAGCATAGACAGCCTGGTTTTCATCCTGAAGTTGCTCAGTTTTTAATGGAGGAGAGAAATGTTGTGGCTCTTGGGGTGGATACCTTTTCCTTCGATAACCAACTTTCCAAAAACAGCGAGGTTCATTATTTGTGGATGGGCGATAATCGTTGGGGGATAGAGAATTTAAATAATCTGGACGATGTCCCTGCCGTGGGTGCTACAGTAGTGGTCGGACAACCAAGTATTCAGGGAGGTTCGGGCGGTCCAAGTCGTGTAATGGCATTAGTTTAGCTCAATATTTAGATCTTATGAAAATATTAAAATCTACCATTTCCTTTATATTTTTTTGGTTTGTTTGTTCATGCAGTTCACCTCTCGTGCATGAAGGGACATACAAAGGAGAAATCGTAATGGAAGATGGAGCAAGTAATATTACCCTTGAATTGAGAAAGGGTGGCGTGGCTACCCTTGATGGACTTTATGGAAAAAAAATTGAAGGTTCCTGGGAGAATGAAAGAGTTGGAGGGGTTTATGAGGACGATGTTTGGGCGACTTTCAATTTTCCTGAATATCGGGTAAGGCTTGATTTGAGATCAAATGAGGGAGGACTCATACTAGTAAAAATGAGTGCAAGACTCGAAGGAAAAACCATCTTAAGAACTCTTCATCTTAAAGAGGAAAAACCTCTCCTTCGAAAGTTTTAACAGCTTAAGAATGTTTATCTTGTAAAAGGATTTTAGTCTTTAACGACTGATTTACTCTCCTGAAGCCTTTTCAAGGATATCAAATGTGGTGTTTTTACCACCTTTATCGGTTTTAGTCTTGATTCCGTTGTAAGTTTAACGGGTTTCTTGATCACACTTGAGCAAGAGTCAAAATGAGCAAAGTTACTGTAGGAATCCGTAATCCCCTTTCCATAGCTTGGAATAGTTACAATGTTTTAGTCGCCATCATTTTGACGCAGTATTTGAAATTAAAATGGTGCGGGCACTCGGAATCGAACCGAGGACACCAGCTTGGAAGGCTGGGGTTTTACCCCTAAACTATGC
>NZKO01000054.1 GCA_002692535.1 Opitutia bacterium | reverse complement strand
GCATCGCGCTGAACGGCAGGGTCATTTTGCTCGGAATAAGCGGGGGCAATTTCCTGGCCATTTATACAAAGTTCAAACACATCAATCGTGGAAGAATCCGTTTCGGTAATTTTTGCTAGCGGACAAAGCTCACATGGTATGTGGGTGACAAATGTAGGTTGAATCAAAGTGTGTTCAATTATTTTTTCAAAAACGTCATTGGTAACCTCAAAATCCTCCAGCTCAGGATCAACATCTATCCCCAGTTCCTTAGTTCTCTCAAGTTTGAGCTCTTTTGGTAATTCAAACCAATCATTCCGACCAACGGCATCGATAATCAAGTCTTTGTACTTTGCCTCTCTCCATTCACCCGACAAATCAATCGCCTCCCCTTCGTTACGTTCCATTTGCAGGGAGCCTAATGCACGTTCAGCAACCTGCTGAATAAGGGAACGGGTGAGTTCCATCATCCCACGGTAATCGGTATAGGCCTGATAAGCCTCAAGCATTGTAAACTCTGGATTATGTCTTCGGGAAAGTCCTTCATTCCGAAAGACTCGACCGACCTCAAAAACTCGATCAAAACCACCAACCAATAATCTTTTCAAATGCAGTTCCAAGGCGATACGCAGAGAAAAATCACAATCCAAGGCATTGAAGTGAGTGCGAAACGGACGAGCAGCGGCTCCACCGGAAACTGACTGCAACATGGGAGTTTCTACCTCAAGGAAATCACGGTTCCAGAAAAATTCACGGATTTCACGAATGATACGACTTCTTGCCTGAAATCTTTCCCTGGATTCCTCATTTACTATCAAATCGAGGTATCGCTGGCGATAAATCTGTTCATTATCTGTGAGACCATGCCATTTCTCCGGCAAGGGACGTAAAGCCTTCGACACTAATCGGTATTCCTTTGCCCGAGCGGTAACTTCGCCGGTTTTCGTACGAAAGAGAGGACCACGAATCCCAATAAAGTCTCCTAGGTCTAATTTCTTAAATGCCTTGTATTCCTCTTCTCCAATTTCATCCCTTCGGACATAGCACTGAATCTTGCCCGCCCGATCGAGCAACTTCAAAAAGGTTGCTTTACCCATCACCCGAAAAGCGACAATCCTTCCTGAAACAGATACTTCAGGTCCCTCGTCCTGATTTTCGGGAAGTAAGGAGCATGCCTCCAAAGAAGTATGTGTCTGATCCCAGTTTTGCCTAAAAGGATCAAATCCATTTTCACGCATTTGGTCTAGCTTGGCTTGGCGGACAGCAACCTGATCACTCCCATCCATCTGCTTTTCTTCATTTGATTTCATGAGGTCATTGGGGTAAGATAATTGAGGTTTAATCTGCCGATTGTAAGCCTTTTTGACAACAAAAAGGCACTTTTGCAAAAAGTGTCAGACATGAATCTAAACCTCAGCTAAAGCCAAGCGGAATCCAAGATTACGAAAACGATGATGCAGTGAGTTCGTTGATCTTGACGCGGACTTGCATTCGGAAGCGGTTTTCATGTACCCGCCCCCTCGGCTAATTCTAAACTCATCTTGCTCGCTATCGTTAAGTAAGGTGTTGGCAAATGACTTACCAACCCATTCCCTAACATTACCATACATATCGTGCAAACCCCAGGGATTTGCAGATTTCAAGCCAACTGGGTGAATACTCTTTTGGCTGTTAGCCTTGAACCATCCATGAAAGTGGAGGTCATTGGGATCATCTCCAAAATAATAATCTGAAGTGGTGCCAGCCCTGCAAGCATATTCCCACTCCACTTCAGTGGGCAATCTATACTCCCTGTTTTTTTCCAAATATTCCTGATTTCTAGCACGAATAGTTAGAGCCTTACAAAAGGAAACAGCGTCCAACCATGAGACATTGTTAACAGGAAGGTTTGCTTCAGTACCACTTGAAAGCGTTTCNGGAGAGCTTGGATTAGTTCCCATCACGGAATTATAGATATCTTGAGTAACTGGATACTTTCCCATCCAAAAACCATTAGAAACTTTTACTGTCCTTTGTTCCTCAGCATATGGAACCCAAATTGATATTTCCCCAGGTGGAATCCAAAAAAAGGTTCCTGCAAATTGATCATTAAATGTTTTCTCTCCCTCAACTTTTTTTTCTTCAGCAACCCCCACACTTACAGCCCATGGGTGCCTTGTTTTTCCGCTAACGGTACGATCAGCCGATCCAAAAGGAGGACGGGAGGTCGACTTTTTGGTAATGNTAGGTGTGAACTTCTGTCTCGAAGGGATAAGACTACTGTCCTTGATTTTTGGTTTACCTTCCAACCGCCTGGATTGGGCTTTTAAGACTCTGTAGAGGTGATCCCATAACTGCTCCCCAAGATCAATGTTGCTTTCGGAATAGAGATCTGATGAAAAGTCCACCAAGTTATCAGAATTAGATTTTTTAAGCTGAGACTGAATCGCATAACACGCCTTTTCAAACCAGTCTTCCTCAGATACCTGAAGGGCTTGGTATGGCTGCAAGCATAGAGCTAACCCTTCGGGCAGATGAGTCTCATCCAGATAAATTGTAAGGATATTCTTATCCAAACTAACCGCATAATTTATTTCATTTCTAACAAAACGAGAAATCACTGCACTGGGGGAAACAAATAGCACAAACAAAGAAGATTTTTTTATCGCTTGAGCGATCTCCTCTACCCATTCGGTAGAAGGCTGTATACCTTCATCATACCAAACNTTAATGTTCAATTCATTTAACCTTTGAAGTGAATTATATACAAACCTCTTATCTAGATGAGCATAACTGACAAATACATATGGATCATTTCCAGTATAAGACTCGAAAGGTTCAATAATTTCTGAAGGAGTTTTTAAATTATCGCTCATTCCATTAACTCTTCCGAGTATCCCTTTCTCTGAAGCATATAGATTGGATAGGATCCGAAATCCTTCGCCAATTCCAAATTCCCCGCATATTCAAAATCAAACTTTTCATAACCAAAAGAAATGAGTGCAGCAACTGTCTCCGATACGAAGACGGAACCGGGCAGAACAATTGGCTCAATTCTCGCAGCTTGATTGACGTGNCTGCCAAAAAAGTTTCTCTTTTGAAGGATAGGATCAAACTCCTCATAGACTGGACCGGCATGCATGGAAATCCGGACCTCCATCTCTCCTTCAACAAGGAATGATTTCCAATTCCTTTTATTGAAGTAATCTCGAATGTCCAAAGCTAACTTCAGTGCATCTTCAGTGGATTCAAACACGGCAAAAAAACTGTCTCCCCATGTGTTGACAAATACTGGTTGCTCTTCCAATTTCCCCATCAGTTGGGAAACACCCCCATGAAAGGCTTCAACAAAGGCTCCAGTTTTTTCCTCAACCACGCGGCTGAAAGCCTGAACGTCAGCGAATAGCATAGTCTTGATCGATCGAACGGAATCACATGAGTCACCAAAACTCGGAGTAAAATTAGGGCGCGTTTCTCCACTATGAATTCTTACTGGCTCAGGCTCATCCAAATTTTCCAATATATTCTTGGAATCGATGACTTCAGGTTCATTAAATTCTGATCTCCAAGCTTCGACAAGCTCTCCTGTCCCTCCAGTCGAACCAGGTTCGCCGTCCCAAATAACCAGAAGATTTGGATCCTCATCAAGTCCACGGCCACGCATGGCGGCAAAACCAAGCATTACCTGATTGCAAAAGGTAAAAAGATAATCATCACCGTAATATCCCTCATTTGTGACATAGTGTACTGAGGTTGCATGATCAAGGACACGTTCAAAACGGGATACCCAATTGCCTCCAGCGCGACGCACACTGGTTTCAATAAACTCTTCCTTGGCGAAAGGTAAAAAAACATGGGTTTCGCCTCCCCTTTCCGCCATTGCCTCCAGAAACAGTATATCAGTTCCACAAGCAGCAGAGCTATATCCACAACGGGCTCCAAGTTTCTCTAAAGCATTTTCAATTTTTTGCTTCGCTGCGGATTCCGCTTCGGGAGGAAATCTTTTTGAACGACCAGGGTTATCAATTACATGTCCGGAACAAGCGACAATTCCAAGAAGTGGAAAAGCTTTTTCCATTTTCTTTCGAATCGATTTATCCTCAAACATAGCTGCAATCTGCAAAGCTTGCTTTCTTGTGCTTGCGATTGAGGAAGGTTGTGCGTCTGTTCTCTTAAAGGCGGATTCGTAACTTTCTACGGCAGATTCAACTTGCCCAAGAATAAGGGATGCTTCTGCCTCAGTTGCTTCAATCCAATAGGAATCCACTCCCTTCT
>NZKO01000053.1 GCA_002692535.1 Opitutia bacterium | reverse complement strand
CTTTCGGCATACCTGAATACCCAGAATTTGCCACGACGGATACATCAATCCATTGTTGATTTGGTTGAAAAAAATGAATGGGAAGAGTTAAATTTTCGTTTTGATCAAAACATTTCATTTGGCACTGGAGGTATAAGAGGCAGAACCATTTCAAAAATCATCACAGCAAGCGAGAATGGAGAAGCAATCAAAGACGCCACACCCCAATACCCGGCTGTTGGAACTAATTGTTTCAATGAAATAAATCTTCTTAAAGCAACAAAAGCACTTTTCGATTTTACCGTTTCAAACATAGCAAAAAAATCCATCTTAGACATACCTAGGGTAGCAATAGCCGGTGATGTAAGGCACTTTTCCGCTGATTTTTCAAAATTGGTTGCTAAGGCTTGGCAGAAATTGGGCGGCTATTCAATGCTGTTTGATGGTCCCAGACCGACCCCACTACTCAGCTACACCATAAGGAATAGAAAAGCTCATGCAGGAGTGGTTATAACGGCAAGCCACAATCCTTACCACGACAATGGGTTCAAGGCATATTTTTGTGACGGAAGTCAACTTTCGGGCGAAGCAACCCTCGAAATATCTAAATATTTTGAGAGCTACAAACTAGAAGAGATGATAGATCTTCTAGAAGGCTTAAACGAACAAAATGAACTAGTTCATTTAAATGAAGAGGACGATATAGCATACAATTCCGTACTGGAAGAAGCTGTTCTGGACTCCGAGACAATATCGGCAAATAGCCCAAAAATAATTTTTACACCTATTCATGGAACGGGGTCGATCGCTACCGTGCCAGCACTATGGAATATTGGAGCAAATGTTAAAATCCTCGAAAAACAAAATAAGTTTGATCCGAACTTTAGTACCGTAAGGTCACCCAATCCCGAAAACAAAGAAGCTTTTGAGATGGGAATATCATTTGCACGCCGAAATAATTCTGAAGCAATATATGCCACTGACCCAGACTGCGATAGGCTTGGTGTTTCCATCAAGTATGAAGGAGACTTTGTTTGTCTAACAGGAAACCAAATCGCTTCTATGCTAGCAAAATACAGGCTGGATACCCTGAAGAGATTTCAATTTTTAAAACCCGAGAATGCCTCTAACTTTACTGTTCTAAAGACTTTTGTGACAACAGGACTTGTTGAGAAAATAGCCAAGTCCTACGGTGCAGGCTGTGTAAACACTCACACCGGATTCAAGTGGATGGCAAAAAAAATGGGTTCTTACGAAAAAGAGGCAACCATAGCGATTAACGAAAAGGAGGGCATAGCCATGGATTTTGACAAGACCGATAGGTTTGCAAGACTTGAAGTGTTATCCCGCTATTCTAAGTATACTGTATTGGCCGCAGAAGAAAGCTATGGTTATTTAACCCTAGACGTTGTGAGGGATAAGGATGCAAGTGCCGCTGCATTATCGATCACAGAGATGTTCTCATTTCTTAAGTCTAAAAGAATTCACCCAATTGAATTTCTGGATAGTTTATATCTGGACCATGGCTATCATGCAGAAAAAACCGAGAATATCTATTTTGACGACCACAATGGAGCTAATAAAATAAAAAAAATCATGGGCTCCTATCGCAAAATGCCACCCAAAAAGCTTAAGAATTTAACGGTTACCAATATAAAAGACTTTAGCGTTTCCGGACTGCTTGACGAAGAGGAAGAAGAGTTATCGCAAGAAAACTTTCTAATGATAAGCTTGGAGAATCAATTTAGAGTTGCGGTGAGACCAAGCGGAACTGAACCAAAAATTAAATTCTACATCTTTGGAGAGAGTCAGCCAAACTCCACAAATTTGGTTGAAACTAAAGAACAGGTTGCATCAGTAGCAGATGAATTGGGTGCGTATCTTGTCGAGGACGCCACAGAAAGGGCGAACCAAACGCACTAAATATTTTAAAGAAGCATTCGCGTTGGGCTTTCGAGGTTTTTAGCCAAGGTACCTAAGAAACTAGCACCACAGGCACCATCGACCAGTCGATGGTCACAACTTAAGCCAAGAGTTAGGGTTTTGCCTGCAACAACTCTTCCATGTTCATCCAATACAGGTTTCGCAGTTGAAGAACCGACTGAAAGTATCGCGGCATTTGGTGGATTTATGATACCACTGAAGAAATCTATCCCATACATTCCTAAATTGGTAACGGTAAATGTGGAACCATTCATTGCTTCTGGAGAAAGCTTCTTGTTCCTTGCACGAGATATTAAATCTTTGGCCTCCAGAGAGATATCTACCAACGAAAGGGCACCTGCATTACGAATGACTGGTGTAACCAAGCCTCCATCAACAGCAACCCCAAAGGATAAGTGCACTTGGTCGAAGAAAACGATCTCATTATCAGACCAACTGGTATTAATTTCCGGGTGCCACTTGATTGATTCTGAGCATGCTTTTAAAACTAGATCATTTACGCTAATTTTGTTGAAATTTGGATTACCTCTTGCATCTGCCTGTTCTGCAAGATTTTCATTAATCGCAATTCTAGCATCCAAGAGCGGTTTAATGTTAATTTCTTTTTGGAGATAAAAATGTGGTATGGTTGATTTTGACTCAGAAAGTCTTTGGGCAATAGTGGCCCTCATTTTAGAATGTGGAACGGTCTTGGAAACCAACAACCCTGCAGAAATAGGATTTGACGCAACTGAGGAATTTGAAGATGCAAATGATTCCTCTTTACTAACCTCACCCTCAGCACTTACAGAACCAGTTGTTTCAATAAGGTCTTTTTTTACGATTCTGCCACCTGGGCCCGAACCTTTTATACTAGATAAATCCAAGTTGTTTTCCTTTGCTATCTTTTTGGCAAGAGGTGAAATGGCCATTCGGCCATCTCCTGTATTTGAAGTATCCAAATCTTGCTGAACATTAGGTTTTGGCACACTTTTTTCAGAAAGAAGATCTTCGTTGTTTTGTTCCTTTGGTTCCCCAGAATTTCCATCGAAAGAATCATGTTCATTAGCCTTTTCATCAATAACACCAATATTTTTTTCAGAATCTTGTTGGTTCAACCCCAAATCGTCCACAACAGACTCTCCCTTCTCTCCAACAATGGCCAAAGGGCTACCAATCGGAGCTTCCTCACCCTCTTGGACAATGATTTTTAGCAGAAAACCATCGTCAAAGTTTTCCAGTTCCATCGTTGCCTTATCGGTTTCAATTTCGGCTAGAGTGTCACCGTTTTCAACCTGATACCCAACGTTTTTGTGCCATTTGACAACAGTGCCAACGGACATCGTATCACTTAACTTGGGCATTTCAATGGTTGTTGTCATGTCTTTAACTATAAAATATTAAGTGCAGCCTGCAAAACCTTCTCTTTTCCGGGCAACTGTTTCGCTTCCAAAGATTTACTGTAAGCTTGGGGCGCGTCTACTGCGGAAACCCTAGCAATGGGAGCATCGAGGTAGTCAAACGCTTGATCTTGAATTAAAAAACAAATTTGGGCACCAACTCCACAGAAAGGTTTATTTTCCTCAACCAAAAGTGCTCTGTTGGTCTTTTTGACTGATTCGATAATGGCATCCTGATCCAATGGGCGTATTGATCTCAAATCCACAACTTCTGCAGATATGTCGTGTTTATCAGACAGTTCTTCGGCAACCATTAAAGCGGTATGCACAGCATTGCCGTGAGCAATGATGGAAATGTCTTTACCCTCTAATACCGTTTTTGCCTTTCCCAGTGGTATTATGAAGTCATCCTCATCAGGAACCTCGTCTTTAAGGTTATAAAGAATGGTGTTTTCCATAAAGCAAACCGGATCATTATCTCTTATGGATGACTTTATCAGACCCTTTGCGTCTGCGGGAGTGGAAGGACAAACCACTTTGAGCCCAGGTGTATTAGCCGCAAAATTTTCTGGAGTGTGAGAATGGGTCGCACCCACATTAGTGCCACCATTTGCGGGACCTCGAAAGACCACAGGAACATTGATCATCCCGCCGGACATATAACGAACATTGGCTGCATTGTTGAAAATTTGATCAAAAGCAACATAACAAAAACTCCAAAACATAAATTCTACCACTGGTCGCATACCCATCATTGAGGCACCGACCGCAAGACCAGAAAAAGCTGCTTCGCTGATCGGTGTATCTATTATACGCGAAGGACCAAATTTTTCCAAGAGACCTTCAGAAACCTTGTATGAGCCCTTAAATTGAGCAACTTCCTCTCCCATGAGCACTACATTTGGATCACGCTGAAGTTCTTCTGCAAGACCCTGATTCAGGGCGTCTCTGTATGAAATTATCGACATTTTAATATACAGTTCAGGGATTTTCGAAGAATATTCTACCTTTAGAAACTCGTTTTTCTGGGTTGTCTGTTTCCCAATAAACATCTTCCAGTAGCTCATCGGGCTCCGGAAATGGGCTTGCCGAAGCAAATTCCGCAGAAGCATTCGCCTCTTCTTTTGCAAGCTTATCAATCTCCAAAGCACTTTCTTCAGTTAATATTTGCTCCTTCAAAAGCACGCTTTTGAAAAGATTAATTGGATCTTTACTTTTCTTGTACTCCTCAATCTCCTCTTTGCTTCTGTAGGTTTGGTCTGGATCGGCAACGGAATGCCCTCTGTAACGGTAAGTTATTATTTCCAGTACGCTTGGCTTGCTTGTTTGGTGAGCTTGCTTTACTGCCTCACCAACAACGCTTCGCACTTCATAAATATCGTGACCATAGGAAACCCGCCAGTTAATGTCAAAAGCATCACCTCTCCTAGCAAGTGGTTCACCTGCAGAATGCCGTCCTTCTGCAGTGCCCATTGAATATCCATTATTTTCAATAATGTAAACAACGGGTAAATTCCAAAGAGCAGCCAGATTGAGAGATTCATAAAAAGGGCCCTGATTGGTGGCACCATCACCCATAAAGCATAAGCAAGAGCCTTTTTTCTTGAAATGTTTTAAGGCATAGGCCAAGCCAAGCCCCAATGGCGTTTGACCACCAACTATACCATGCCCACCCCAAAAGTTTTTATCAGGTGCAAAAAAGTGCATTGATCCGCCCTTCCCTTTGGAGCAACCAGTTTTTTTCCCGTATAATTCTGCCATACACTCATCCATATTCATGCCAACAGCAATTGCATGTCCATGGTCTCGATAGGCAGTAATCACATGATCATCCTTTCCTAGAACAGAGACCGAACCGACCGCAACAGCTTCCTGGCCAATGTAAAGGTGTAGGAATCCGCCAATATGGCCCTGCTGATAAGCTCGTAGAGAGCGTTCTTCAAAGCGCCGAATTCGAACCATCTGCTCATAAAGTTCAATTTTGTCTTCAGGTGAAAGACCTTGGTTTATTGAATCAGATGCAAAACTCTCGTTTTTCGATGAGTTGATTGAGTCATCACTTTCTGCTCCAGAGGGTTCATCGCCAGATGATTCCAGTTTATCCCTTGGGGTGGGGGCTAGATGATCTATGTCGGTATCGTGATGGAGTCCTTCCATATAAGCTAAACATTATTCCCTGAAATTGGCTTTGCTTCAATCTTAATTTTAGGAGATTTGTTTTCAAAATTAGCATTGATGCCCCAAAATCCTTCCTTACGCCTGTCATAGTATGGCCAAACTAACCGATGATCCGTCGGAGGAACGCTCAATGAATTGATTTCTGTGCGATGGAAAAACCCAAAATTTCCCTCGCTTATGTCGACAGGAAGCATTTCAAGGCAAGGCAGTACTTCAAAGAGAAACATAAGCCAATGAGAGTCACCCTCGTAGTTCTTCTCGGAAACGTAACCAAATAATCTAAGATCATCATCTGTAATTTCCAGTCCCAACTCTTCGTAAGTCTCGCGTTTTGCGCACTCATAAGGTGATTCACCAATGGACATCTCAAGTTTACCACCAGGTGGGCTCCATAAGCCTTTATTCGGAGACTTTTTCCTTTGCAATAAGAGAATTCTCGATGTTTGATCTTGGATGAATAAAAGACAGGAAATTTTAAATTGCATTGAATTTATTAAAATCTGTTTTTAAAAAATTATTAAAGCCTATATTCCATGAACCCCTCAAAAGTTTATTCCTTATTGTTTTTAACATCACTGTTTGTCCTAAATAGTACCACGGCCAGAGAAGACTTCTTTGCCAAAATCTCAGGAGAACCGAAAATCAGCTTGGAGACATCCGCATGGTTTAGAATATCTTTGCCTTTCTCACTTCTCAATCATCCATCTCAAGTTGCTCTTGCTGGAGGAAAGCCCCAAAATTTAGAACAAGCTTTCAATCCTGATTTTATCGATAATTTAAAGATCAAATTTTACATTAGTTTTTCAAATAATTTTAACAAAAAAGTTTTCAGATCAAATAATTATCAGGAAGCCAACTTCTACGAATATTATGGGTCAGAGGTAGAATTTAGCACCATCAAGATTCAGAGGTCAGTTCAATACGTCAACTTTCTGTTCCCCACATCAATTGCCGAGAGAAATGATTACGGTAGAAACAATTTAGAGCCTGTCGGATATGCGGTGGAGTTTTTCATTGATGGAGCGCCGTTGGAAATGTCCAACTCGATATATTTTGGAAGATATAGGGAAGAGGAAACTCTCGCAAAATTTAAGCAAATGGCGATGGACAATTGTGCAAAAAATAAGGGAATCTTGACTCCAGCACATTACATTTTTCCCAACCTTGTTCCACCAGGTTCGCATTTCAAAAATGCAAATGTGGAAAAGTAAGCTATCATTATCTAAATACTCTACCGGTGCCTTCCAATAACAAAACGATTCTCAATTTTGGGAATTCACATGTTTCTGCCAGCGTATTCAGCGAGACAAATGGTTCTCTTCTACTTTCCAAATCATCGATGGAAACGCTGCATTACAATTTAAACGACGAGCAGGCTTGGCTGGGAGCTTCAATTGCTGCGGTAAAAAAATTAATTGAGAAGTTAAACATTAAAGGAAACGTTTACTGCATTCTTCCGGGGAGTATGCTACTCAGCAAAACGATTAGGATACCGCATGTAGAGGCTACCAAGCAAAAGAAAATTATCTCATTCGAATTATCCCAAAAGCTACCAATTCCATTATCGGAGTTGATTTGGGACTATCTGGTAATAGATGACGATGGTGTCGAAGAGGAGGTTTTGGCCTATGCCGTGAAACCTAATTTAGTTGAAGGCTTTTGCGAAGAATTAATCAAATCAAAAGTAAATCCTGTTCTTTTAACACCTTCTCCAATTCTAGATTATAATCTGGTTTCCAATTTCTTGATTGATCCGCAGAAAAATGGGCAAGAAAAAATTCTCACGGTCAATATTGGAGCAAAATCAACCAATCTTTTGTTTATAGATGAAAATGGATTTTTAATAAGAACTATTACCATAGGCGGGAATATGCTAACGCAAAGCATTTCAGACCAACTTGCCATTCCTTTCGAGAAAGCAGAAAGTTTCAAAAAAAACTACTTTTCAGGACAAATTGCACTAGAAGAAGGTGACCCAAGCTTAGGAGTACTTACAAACGCATCTGCTCAACACGTTTCACGAATAAGTCAGGAAATAACAAGGGCACTTCTCCATTACAAAAGGATCAAGAAAGGCAGTGTGCCTCAGCAAATATTACTTACGGGAAGAGGAACAATTATTGGAGGTTTGCCAGAGGCGTTGGCACAAAACCTTCAAATGTCTGTGACGCACTTGAATCCAATGCAGTATGTGACTACTGGAGAAAGTGTGAATGAAGAGATTAAGGCAATTATACCTTTCATGCTCTCGGAATCAACGGGATTGGCCCAGACTCTCCTCGTTGGCTCCCAAAAGCACAAGACCATAAATTTACTTCCACGTGATAAAATAAGTGCAATTGATTTCAACAAGAAATTACCATGGATTGGTGCATCAATTCTTTTAATGAGCCTTTGTCCTGCACCACTATTGCTTATGGAAATTGGAAGGGGCGAAGAACTGGAAAAAAAACTTAGTGAGCAAAGCATTGAATTAAGTGATTATGAATCTGAGTTCGAAGTGCTTAATGAGAAAAATAAAGAAATGCAAAACCTCGCAAAACTAAACAGTATCATATTTGAAAAACAAAGCCAATTGCAGCAATATACAAGTGGAAACCAAATCATTCTTGAAATTTTAAATTTTCTTCAAGAAATTTTGGATGATCCTAAAATTGGAGATCTGTGGTTTGATGAACTGAAATTCAAGTCAGATGATTCAAAACAAAAGTTAATCTTGGTAATATCTGGCAGATACCTTGTTAGGATAGGGGAGGATTCGGAAGAAAAAAATAAGTCCGATGCATTAATCGAACTTAATACCCTCAAACAAAATGTTCTCAACGCAAAGATTGAAAACCATGAGAAATTCAACCAAATAGTTAGAAAAACATTTTCTACCGAAGGGAAGGGTGATTTGTTTAACAAACATTTTTCTTATTTTGAGTATGAATTATTAGTTTCTGAATTATGAAATTCTTAAAAAAACACCCTTTATTTTTTTCTTTTATTATATTTTCAATCAGTCTTTTTGTAGTACTGTTTTTTTTGAAGGTTTCAGAAAATAATAAGAATCAGGAGTTGATTAAATCGATAGAGGATGAGTCAGAGCAAATATTAAACATAAAAGAAAGTATAAATGCACTCTCTTACGTTGAAAAGGATGTCGTTAGTTCGGGTGATGATTTAAAGGAATTGATTTCAAGGCAAAAGAATATCGAAGCTTATTTTAACGCTATTTTACAAAGCGAAAGTAATTTTTATCAGAATCCCAAACATAAATCTTCTACTTCCGTAAATGCTAAAATTACAAGATTGTTCAGCCAACTTACCAATCTCTGCGAAAATAACCATATAAAGCTTGGTAATGAAATAAACCCTACTACTTTAGGTTCCGCAATTGAACAACAAAAGTCCTTCGGATTCGGTTTCACCAAGTATGATGGTTTTTGGCCCAGTTTTTCTGATAACGAGGTATTGTTGCTTGGGGTACAAGCGGATATAATCAAATTAATTTTTGAAAATTTAGCTGGATCGACCGAAGCAAACAGTACTGTAAGGATCATGGAGGTAAGGCGAGAATCCGTTGGTCCTGTAGATGAAAGAAACGTTGGAGAAAATATTCTTAAGATTAATCAGGCGGGACCCTCTCTCATGCGGGAATGCGATGGTTTGAACAGCCTCGTAATTCAATTGCAAATTAAATGTAAAACCAATGTTATGAGAAAGTTTATCAACAACTGCAAGCCGCCCTTATTGATAAATTGTATCAATGTTTCAACCCCATCATCTTCAAATACAATCAATGCTCCTACCATTCTTGATCCTTTCGCTCCACCTGACTTATCAACAACTATTTCACCCGACCATGTGCCAATCGTGAGTGTTGTTGATTGTGTGGCGGTAGTAACTTTCGAATATGTAACATCCGTTGATTATGGTTTATTTGACATGTTTTCCAAAATCGATGGAGATGCTGATTTTCGCAAACATTGCGAGGCTTTCCTTGAAGCAACTGGCAATGACCACATAATTACAAGGATCAATAATGAAAAAGCACTACGATAAGGCACTGTTGTTGGTTACATTTATTTGTCTAGGCTTTTTCACTGTAAAGTCATTAATGCCAGATGAAATCAAGTTGGATTATGCCAATGATCTCGATGATTCCATAAATCTTTACACCACGGACTCACATGTTGCTTTGGAATCAAGTTCCGAGTTTGATTTGATGCCAGGAAATTATGTTTTTTTTGAAGGCGAATCAGACACCGTTGCGGTCAAAATTGCTAAGGTAATTTTAAAGGGAAGAAGTCAGGTTTCAATATCACTAAAAAACGGTAAGATTATTGAAGGGAAATTGGGTTCTAGAGAGGACACCAGTTTAGATCAAAACAATTTGAATTCTTCATTTACGTTGATGGTTTCTCAACCAAAGAGAAAGAGTGCAACCCCGGTAAAATTTAGTGATATAAATAAAATTAAGGCAAATGCTGTGTATCTACTTGATAATGATGTGAAGTTATCGGACTTAGAATCTCGATCGCCAATGTTTTATCAAAGGATACAATCATCAAATGTTATTTCATCTTTCAAGCCCAAGGTTTGGAAGAACCCTGACTTGGACAATAACAAAACCTTTTATGATGTTTTTACACCACCACTAATTTACTTGGTAAACAATAAGCTTACCACAAGTCTGCCGACTGTAGAAAGTCAAGAACCGCCCGAAGAACCTTTTGGTGCAAAAATGGTCGAATTCAAATACCTGCCCTACAGATTCGTTTTAAAATCTTGGATTGCAAACACGCCTTATTTTGAAGACAGGGTTCTTTCCGAAAAGTTTGGCAGACCTTTTCGCAATAAAATTGAAGTGGGAACTTTTTATAAATTAAATAATGATGCAAAACTGGGACAACCATCACTATTGCCCACAACTGAAGACGATTTAAATCGATCTTTTGTAATACACTCATTTGATATACAGGAACTTCCGCAAAAGTCAGGTGGGCTTCGCACTGCAGGCATTGCAGTTGTCGAGGATTTTAGGTTAAACAAGGAACCCTTTAAGGTAAACTCGCTGGAAACAAATGTATGGGCTGGAGAAATCCAGTTCACACTGTCATTTGAATTGGATGATTTAGAACTAAAGCAAGTGATTTGTGATCAAGATGACATCGGTAAATCCATCGAATATTATGATAGAATTTACAAAATAATTTCCATTGATTCGCCCATGAAAAAAATTGTCATTTCGAAAGGTAATCCTCAGCGTCCAAGTGAGGAATTTGCCGAATTGTCCTTAGTTGATTTATAGATTGACCCGCAAGAATCATTTGTTGGAATGATTTCTTCATGCCCACGACTCGTATAATTAAAATTTTGCCCTTAGTCTTTCTTTTATTATTTGCCCGAGCCTTAGGTGAAGACTTCACCGCAGGAACTTCGCCGGGTGAAGTTCTTGTTGGAGATGTGATAGATGAACTTCCGATTATAGATCGAAACACCAATTTGGTAATGCTTCTGGAAGAAATAAGGAGTTTGGTTCGCAAGGGAGACTTGGAGCAGGCACAGACATTGGCCCAAAAGGCACTTTTGAATATCGATTTAACCGAGCAAAACAAATTCTACCTTAATCAGGTCCGCAAGGAAGAGACTAAGATATTTTACGAGCAAGCACAGATCGCCTTTAAGGACGAAAATTATACTTTAGCCAGTCAACTCCTTGGTAGATACCGAGAAAACGTATCGTTGGAACTGTCTGAAAGAAAAATTCAGCGCGAAGCCCAATTGGCGAATCAAGGGGATAAGGATGCGACTCTTGTGGGCCGCCTGGTAGAGGAATTGGATAAGGCCAAAAAAGACCTTGAGGAAATAAGGGCAAAGTCTGGTTTGGCGGAAGACGATTCCATTCCCGACCTGGAGCGGCTAATGGAAATGGAAAAGGCCAAAATTTCCAAGACTACTGTAGAAGCTGAAAGACTACTTGTTTCTGCAAGAAGGGACAGTGCAAGGGGACAGTATGATGCTGCTCTGGAAAGTATAGATGAGGCCCTGGCAAATCTTCCTTCGAATACCGCCACCATAGCCCTCATTACTGACCTATACAAAGCGAAGCAGCAAATCGTATGGTATAAGATGGGTGAGGCTATGCTAAAAGGTAAGATAGCTCAGGTTCAAAAATTGGTTTTTGACTACAAGACAATAGAGGAATCCCGCAGGAAAGCTGAAACTGAAACACTTGGGGTTGGAGATGAGATTGATTTTGATGCCGAAATCGCCAAAGCCCAGCAAAAGAACATTGAGCAGGCGGAATTAGCTTCTGATATGATTAAGGAAGCCAAAGAACTTATTAAGAACAAAGATTATGCAGAAGCGGATGGAATCTTGTTCAAGATCAAAAACTTTTTGGAACCAAGTACGCTTACATGGCCCATTATTCTTGAGGCAGCACTTGTCAAAAACAGGATATGGCTTGAAAAATCTGAAGACGCTCGGAAAATTAAGGATTGGGACGCTGCGAAAAAACACCTTTCCGAATTCAAAACTGGCTTTTATCAAGACCGGGATATTCAAGGTGACACCCTAAGTTTTGGTAGACCGGGGCTGAAGGAGACCAAAGGAGAAAAGGCATTGGAGAAGGAACTGAATCTTGCGGATGATATGGAAAGCAGGATCAGAGATGATCAACGGGATCCTTACCGCAGGGACATAACAGAGTATACCCCCAATTGGAAGGATAGTAGGCTAGAGTTGGAAGATATGCTGATGAGAGCAAAGGTTCAATTTATCAATGGGGACCTTACTGGTGCCACTGAGACCTACCGAACAATCGAAACAAAATACTCCGATAATTTGGAGTCCAAGGAGATGTTAAAAAAAATCTCCTCCATGAGACAACAGGAAAGCTATCTGGGCTATCTCAAAACCCGGCAGGAAATGCTCGAGGAAATAGAAAGAGAATGGGAAAGACCAAAGGTGTTCGACAGGCAAATCGAAGAAACACAAGAAGCTCAAAGTGAAACCACTGAGCTTGAGAATAAATTAAACCTTATTAAAATCCCCGGCGTTCCTTTCTTTGAGTCACCATTGGATGAGGTTATGCAAGAGCTAATGAGACAGGCTAAACAATTTGACCTAACCGAGCAGGACCCATCCAAAAAGGGAGTTCAAATAATTGTTTTAAAGCCAGAGGGTGAGCCTTTGCCTCCCGTCACAATAACCCTGCAATCACTCGAATTGGGCAAGATGATTCAATTTATTACGGAGATGGTAGGTTGGACATACGACATTCGTGCAGACGCAGTGGTGATATCCAAATCTGGTGGTACCTTCAAGGGCAGGCCACTTGAAACGGAATTTTATGAAATTCCCCAAGGAACGATTAACCGGATGACCGGAGGAACAGGAGGTGGTATGGGTGGCGGTGCTGCAGACCCTTTTGCACCACCACCGGCAGGTGGCGGTGGTGCGGGTGATGATACGGGAATAAAGATAAAGGCATTTCTTGAGGGTGCCGGAATTCCATTTGACGATGCCAAGGGACACAAGTTTGTATTTGATGGTTTTCAAATGATCGTCACACACGACCGCAGGTCACTCGATCTAATTGAGAGAATTTTGGCTAAAATGGACGGGGAGGCTGGGATTCAGGTGGAAATTGAAACAAAATTTCTTGAAGTTCAAGAAGGTGCACTGGATGAAATAACCTTCGATTGGAAATACAGCTTTGGTAATCCAGTCCCAGAGGTAGACCCTGCTACAGGAATGCCAGTGGTTGATGTCAGGGGTAGACCCAAGGCCATTTATGAGAAGAATTTTGTAGGCAATACCCGAACTCTTGCCGGCGCTCATTCCCCAAGTGGTGTACCGAGAGACATTTCTGTTTCTTATCCGGACAATCCGGACTCAAACGTCATTATTCCAAACCCAACCCCGAAGCTTCCGGGCAACATAGGAATTGGAGAAGGAGTGAAGCCGTTGATTGACGTTTCACAAAACTTTGATGGTGCATTGGGGATCATTCCTGATTTTCAGGCAAGCGTCTTGGTAAACGCTCTTAAGCGAAAACAGGGCACAGACCTCCTAAGTGCACCGCGGGTAACAGTTATGAACGGCATTGAAGCAACCATTACCGTAGCACAGGAATTTATTTATCCCACTGGCTACCAACAGGCAAATATTGGTACTGGTGGAGGCGGCGGTGGAGGAGGACTTGGTGGGCTTGGTGGAGGCGTTGGTGGTGGCATTAACATTCCCTCGGCAACACCAGAATTTGGAATTGTCAGTCCACCTGATGAGGAGGATGGCTTTAGGGAGGTAGGCGTTGTGCTTCGGGTTACTCCTACAGTCCAAAAATACAATCAAATTCATTTGGTTCTGAATCCAAAAGTAACTGAATTTGATGGTTTTGTGGAATATGGTGGTCCCGTTGGATCCATTGGAACGGGCTTTTCAACCGCCACTGTTCTTGCCCCTTCAGGGGTGTTGATGCCAATATTCTCGGTCAGAAAGGTGACAACTGAAGTTACGGTTTTTGATGGAGCCACCGTCATAATTGGTGGATTGACTCGTGAGGAGGTCAAGACGGTAAATGATAAAATTCCTGTTTTGGGAAATCTACCTTTGGTTGGAAGACTGTTTCAGTCATCAGCCGAAAGCTACCAGAAGAGAAATCTGCTTATCTTTGTAAGTGCCAATATTGTATCGGCCGGTGGTTCGCCCGTTCGTGAAAATATCCAGAACATTACTCCACAATCCATTTTTAAGGATCCAGTAATCCTAACCCCGACAGGTACAATCAGAAGAAGCTTCAAGGCCGGAGAAGATGACGGAAATTAAATCCTTTTTTCATGGAGAATCATCACAGATTGTAATATATTGAAGTACTCTTTATGCCCTTAAAAAAGCCCGCCCTTCAAGAAATGCGTTCTTGTCAACGCAGGAGAGATACTGGGCCTAAATTTAAACGAATGATAGACAGCTTTGNGCAAATGTCAGNTTTTGGANGCAATTTAGGTGAAAATGGNAATGGTAATTTGGATAAGGATAAAGATGGAAATATGGCCGCAAATGCGTTTTGTAATTAATGAAATCTCGTTTTGGCATATTTGTTAATATCTTTCGAATATTTCCATTTTTCCTACTCGGACTTGTCCTGCTTAAGCTCACTAGTGATAGGATTAACCCTCCAAATGAATTAAGCGAACCACTCTCAGTAGGCGAAGAAAACCCCGCATCCCCCCTCCTAGCCTCTGGGACGGACAATTTATTGGATAAAACACAGGCAATGCTTCCCTCCAATGAATTCGACGAGTGGTGGGATTATGTGGACCTTGCCTCACATGAGGTTTTTCAGAAATTTGATCAATGGGTTTATGATTTCAATAAATTGGATTGCTTGAGCGAAAAAAACTGCTCCGAGCATGATCCAAATACGATTTTACAGTTTCACTCACTGGGCAACAAATTGGCACTGGAGAGAAAAGATATTTTCCAAAAAATAATAAGAGGTGACCCTCAAAAGGCTATTGCCATGGCAATTCCTCAGGAATTGAGTACAAACTTTCCTTTGTCCATTCGTCAAAATATTGAAACTTGGCATAGCGAAAAAGTAGACCTTAAAGCCATACAGGTATGTTTCCACTCCAAATTCGACCATAAAGCCAGACATCTGTGTTTCCACCCCAACCACCCAGAAGGGTTGATAAAACGATTTGCAACTTTGCATAATGGGCAACAAGTAAGACTCTGGACATATGGAAAGCGTAAAAAGATCAAAACCATCGATGGCTTGGCAATTTGGGGTGTTTCCCTTGGGGGTGATTTTGCTTTGGCCGATACGGCCTATCAGGAAACATCCAATCAAAAGGAACAACCGGTCATCAAGTTTGCCGGGGTTGATTATGCATACAGATTCGAATCAGAGAAGAAGTTCTTTATTGATGAACTGGAAAAGGCAGAAAGGCGCGTCTCTTTCATCAGTAGAAGGGTTTCTTATCCAATTATGGCTGGCAGCTCTTCATTGTCTGACTATTACGATAAGAAGTACGACCTCATATTAACTCCCATGACTTGGCATGATGCCAACAATACTGCTTACGGCCTTAATGGACGCTTGGCTGTAATTGAATCGGAAAAGGAAAATAATTTCATTCACGACCAATTTAAGGACGCAAAGGTTAATGGTTTTGATTCAAGCGGAAATCAGGTCAACCTTGCATGGATTGGTGCGACGGATAGTGCTGATCAGAATGGGTCAAGTTATGATCCTGAAACAAATGCATCTGCCATATTTGAAATTAATGCTTCCGAGGGTGACTGGCACTGGCTGGATGGTAAGGATATCGATGAGACGATCTCTGACTTTGATCCTGAATTCAATGCCATGTGGCTTGGTGGCATCGAGCCATCCAATGGAAATAAGGATTTTGGGGCAATGGACTGGAGTACTGCCGAAGGAAATTGGACGGATGCGAACGAGACCTACCGATTGCCCTTTATCATAGAATATGATTTGGGCGGAGAGCCAGCCCCAAACTTGGTTGAGGCAAAAGGTTTTCGTAAGGTTTTGGTGGTACCCGCTCGCTTTCAGGACGAGGGATATGGTCTTGACGGAAAATCCGCACCCCTAACGGATCAGTTTGGCAATCCGATCTACCCCGAGCTTGTCCAGGATAGCTTCGAGCCTGTCAGTCAGGCAAACCTGGCTTCAGCAATGGAGGAGGTGGTACAATATTTTTCGGATAATTCAGACGGGTTATTTCAAATAATACCGGTCATATCCTCAACGGTTACCATTCCCCTTGACAAGTATGAAATGACGGAGAGTGGGGGAGCAAATTTGTACGATAGTTCAGGTGTATTCATTGGTGCTCAAGAAACGGAAAATGACGAACTTAATCCATTCGGGGGTATAGGCGAATTGGGGGTTGTGATGGCAGCTCAAGAGGACGAAAAGTATGACATAACCAGCCATTTTTTCTGGGGCATTTCGAGTATTGAATTAAATGATACAAAAATTGGAAGTGGTTATTCGCAGGCACCAATAATAACCTTTCAGGGAGGCAACCAAAACCCCAATGATAATAATTTTGTCCACCCGGATTTTGAACCATGCGAAGCGCGTGCGATAGTTAATGCAAATGGGGAAATAACCAACATTGAGATACTCAATCCGGGCGCCTACTATTATTCCAATCCCGCAGTCTTGATAAATGGGAGTGATGAGCATGCAGGAGGGATCACCGCAACCGCATCCAACATTGCCATATCTTGGGTAACCATCTCCACTCATACTCTCGGAGCTGCTGGTTTGGGATATGTGGGTTCCGCCGGTTCCCATGTTGATGCCGCCGACGGGTCCGTTTCATGGGGAGTAATTGCCCATGAGCTTGGACATAATTTCGGATTGAATCACGCCAACCGCTTTTCTTCGCGTAGCGAACGGCCAAACAGTGACGAAGGAGAATCCCACGATTACGGGAATCCATTTGCAGTAATGGGAAGCGGAGGCGGTCACATGACATTGCCGGCAAAAGTCGCAATGAGGGCAAATGGTTTTGGTTATCGAATTGGCACTAGTTCTGGGGTGGATGTGGCGAGCCTTTTGGACTCCTCTTATCTGCAGCTTGCTCTAGCTGCGAGTCTGAACGAGAGCGATGCCGAAAATAACAATACCTTTCGGATTTACCGTCACGACTACCATACTTTTCCAGCATCCCTGATAGAGGGTGATTTCTACGTTACGTTTCCATCCGTCAAATTTGATGACTCCGGTTTTGATCATAATCACACCTACTCAGTTTCTTTTGATGGGACCGGGGCAGAAGCGGTCGGTTCTTTGTCAACCGATGATACCAATACTGCAATCATGACCATCTCAAATGGGGGCAAAGGGTTTGCCAGCGATCCGACGGTGAATGTGTTGGATGAAAACAACCAAACTTTATTTGCAATCGCCCCATCATGGATCAAAGTTAAGGCGGGAACGGAAACTTATGAGCAGGCGGTTCTTAGGGACTTGTCAGAATCTTCCGTTAGGGGATTGCGAGGTTTGCAGTTTCATCTTTCACAGTACTCACCCATTGGTTTGGTGAGCAATGATAATATGGACAGCATGTGGTTATCCTATCGCAGGGACGCCAGCGAAAACGGATTGTCCGTTCTTTTGGGAGATGGTGCGAATGATAATTTTTGGATTGATATGACACCATCCACTGTGGAAGATTTCAACGATGCCTTCCTTATGCCGGGAAAAACATTTTCGGACTATTTAACGGATGTCCACATAACCCCAATTGCAAAAGGTGGCACTGAGCCCATGGAATATATGGATGTGGTTGTAAATATCGGAACCATGGGCGATGGAAGCGCACAGGCGCCAAGTCTGATTGTCGAAACAAGCAACCAATTTCCAGAGACAGGCGAATTTGTGGAAATGAGTGTTACCCTCCAAAATGGCAAGGCTTCAGACTATGGCTACACATGGTACGTTAATGAAGTCCATCAAACCAGTGAATATGCTCTTAATCGACCCAACTTTTTCCGTAGCTTCAATGAACCCGGCGAGTATGCGGTACGGGTGGTGGTTTCTGATTTGAAGGGTGGAATAGCCTCCCGAACCATTGTGCTTAAGGTGGGTGAATACGAAAAGGCGGCAACATCCTCTATCTCGGGTACGGTTCGTTCAAATGATGGATTCATACAGGGAGCACGCGTTATCATATCACGGGCAGAAGTTATTCAGCACACCATATCAATGACAGGCAATTCAAGAGATTGGCATTTGCCCACCGGCAGGAATAATCCGCAAAAATTTCTCTTGGATGGCCTTGCCGCACCTGATTTGGTACTGAGAAGGGGCGAGGTTCACCGCTTCACCTTTGAGCCATCTACAGAAGGTTATCCCTTGTCTTTTTTCGATCATCCCGAACATGAGATGCCTCGTGTTCGCTTAAAGATGCTGGTGAGCCCGCAGGTGGACAAGGCTGGCGACAAATACACCGAACCACCCATCGTTAAAGTTGTGGGAGGAAGCTTGTTTTCCAATTATCTCAGCAAAGAGATCGCCACCATTGCAGAATTCAATGGTACGAGCGATATGCTCGGAGTAGGAGAAGACAATCCTTTTGAGGTAAGTCGCCCTTATGCCAAGTCGCTTCTTGTGGATACAAATATAACATCTGTACGGGTCCGCCCACAGGAGCTAAATGACTTGGGCTTATATGCTGCGCATGGAGGATTTGGGCACCATCGTGACAATCCGCCCACAGTTACCATTCATCGTGCCAGTTTTTGGGAGGATTACAGTGATACAAATGCCACAGCCAAAGCTTATGTTGATGGCGTGGGAACCATTTCTCCGTACAATAGAAATAACGGGCAGCTAAGCAACCGTTGGGAAAGGCGGGCACAAAATGATCCCATTCCTGAACTGATCATATGGGGAAGCGGCTCGGATGCGAATGCTTCGGTTCTTCAAACCACTCACAATGTCGGAAATAAAACCATCTACGATCATACAATACAGATTCACGACCAAGGTGCCGGATTTGAGCCCAATGCCACCATGGCGGTTCTGCATTATCCGATAGGGCCCATGGCAATGTGGACCTTTGACAAGCACGAGGGTCTTTATGATAGTGATGACACCCGGTTTTATCCATCTCCCGGATGGAACAGGGAACTGACGGATTCTCTAACCCATTACTGGGCTTTTGATGAAGAAAACGGTACGGAGGCAGCCGATCAGCCACCTACGGGTTCGGGTACCACATTGCTTGGTTTGGCAGAATTGTCCGATGCCAACAACTCTCATTGGGGGGCAAAGGGCCGCGCCGTTCATGCCAGTGCGCTTACATCAATTTCCAATCTTCCTGACGTCGATATTGATGATGATGGCCACACGGTTTCCGTTTGGGTAAAGCCGGACAACACGGATACCTCTTTTAGTTTGTGTGCCAAGCAGGTTTCTTTCGACTCTGGTGCGGGAGATTTTGGAGTTGGTAGCATACCATCATTAGACCCTTCTCTCGCCAAGCTTTCTCTATCTGGTCGCTGGAGCCACATAGCCATGGTTGTAATTTCACAGAACAATGCCATTTTCTATGTTGATGGACAGGCGGCACCATACGACCCGGGTTATGTGAGTTCAAATGTAACTCCTTTTGGCACGGCTGGTTTCTCGGGCCTAATGGATGAAATTAAAGTTTATTCGAGAGCTCTTACGGACGGAGAGGTCAGGTATCTTGCAGGCAGAACCTTTTTGGATCTATCGGGCAATAAGTATCATGCCGTTCCGGTAGGTGGGGACTTTACCATGAATGATCCAGCTACGGACACCGGTAGTTCGAGTGATCGCCCAACTGTTGATCAAAACAACAACAATAGAAACTGGCCACGGGCATTGGGGGACAGTATTTCCGGAGAAGGCAGTGGAAGGTCTGTCGCAATAAACAACATTGATAGCTACCTGGATCTTTCCCCGCACATTTCAGAGTTTGAGGGACTGAGCGAAGGAACCATATCTTTCTGGACAAAACCTTCAGGGGTTGAAGACAGGACAATATTCAGTGCCTCAAACACCGATGAGAACCAAACCCACTTTCGAATAAAATTGCGGGGAAATGCCGGTCCCGTTCAACTTACCGCAATCAATGACGGAGTAAAAGTCTCCGAGTTCTACACCAATGTCAATTTGTCCAGTGGAACAATAGACTGGAGACATGTTGTATTGGTTGTTGATCAAACACAGGCAACCTTTTGGGTCGATGGCAATGCAGCCGGTAGTGTGGCCACACCGGATGGACCAGGTGCTACCCGTGCTTTTTTATCTGATATTGAGGGGATCAATTTTATGGCAATCGGATTGCATATGGACCTGAACGCCACGAATTCTTTTGACGGAAAAATTGATGACTTCCACATTTATGATCGGGCATTGGATGCCGCCGAAATAAGCTTTCTTTACAATCTTAGGCAGGGCAGGGACCAGGTCCCCCGACTGCAGGCACTTGCAGATGCAGTGGGCACCGTGGTAATTACCGAAGGAGGGGCGGGCTACAAGGAGTTGCCAGAGGCGCAATTTTCCTATGGCTCGGATGGAAACCTTACCAGTGATTTGGCACAGACCGAACCCGTTTCACCAAATTATGGAGACTTATACTTCGATACGGCTGACGATAATAAGCGAGTGTTAAGTTATTATGTCGGATATTCCGGAGACAGGGATGGTGCTGGCGGAATTTGGAGAAGCTATCATTTGGCATTTGGTACTCCCGAGATGGGCGAAACGTCGGTCGATCGAATACTTTGGACGAAAGACACCTTTCAGGCAAACAGGCTCACCTTACCCAATGACCGCAACGTTACCCGCAGATATGTGGAATATGTAGTGCAAGGCAATGGAGTATACTCTTCGCCATCGATGGACTTTGGGACACCTGAAGGGCTTTTTGGTTATACGGCTGTTCCCAGTTTGACGGTGGAGGCTTCTCTTTCGGAAGATTTTGACGATCACGCATCCGGATACGTTCTCTTTTTCCTAAACAAGGAAGAATCCGCAGTCATCGAAAATCCGGGACACGGATTGAACTTAACTGCTGCGGAGTTTGCCCAGTTGGTAAGAATTAGCGGCAAAGGATTCAGGCCGGAGCAAATTTACAGGGTCCGCACAACAGATTCAGCCGGCGAGCAATCATGGGAGAACATTGTGAGCTCCAGTGTTGAGCAATGGTACCGTTATGGTGATGACGTAGATGAAAATCGCACTCTTCGATACAAGGTATCCGACGAGATTAGTAACCAAGATGAGATTTTGGTTGCCCCAATAGGTACGACAAACCAAGAGATCTTTGGCACCAATCAAGAAGTCGTTTTCTCTGATTGGACACATAATGCGGCTAATGGTGAACCAAGGAACGTAACGGTTGATTTTAACCAAACCCTATCCCATGTGGTGGTCGAAAACCCGGGTTTTGGCTACTCCTTGCCAGTATCTGTTCAGTTGATTGGTGGTTATCCAACGGGAGCCCAGCTTGAGCAATGGTTTGACGAAAACCGTACGGGTACTCCAGGCCGCCCTTTGCCCTACCCATTTGTTCCAGCAGTCGTCGAGGTCAATGGAACGGATCCGACGGATGGCGGTATCACCTCATTTGACATCATTGATCCCGGCTCCGGTTATCGTGTTGCACCCACGGTGGTAATAACAGGGGGGGGAGGTAACGGAGCAGAAGCAACCGCCACGATTGATGAAAATGGTAGCCTCTCATCCGTTAACGTTGTTGTTGATCTGTTCAGTGGAGAGACTTTATCAGGTCGCGGGTACTTCAATACCGAACTCAACAATTCGCCCAAGCCAATCATTACTCATACTCCCGCTCTGCACCCTCTATTCGCAGATGCCAATGTTTCCGTTTTGCTCGGAGGATCTCTCTCTGAAATCGGTTTGTGCCCATGTGAAGGAGATCATACGCACATGGATCCTTTTATTGAAATATGGGACCGCAACCGTTCCGAGGATGAAATTGACTCTCAGGGTTCTCGGGCCAGAGCGGTTGCGAAAGTAAGAAATGGAGTGATCGAAAAAGTGGTCGTTCTTGATGGCGGAAGAGGGTATGTGGATCCGGTAGTTTACGTAAGGGGCAGCCCCAACAACAAAGACATTCCAAATGCGCGGGCAATGTATTTCCAAACAGATGACAATGGTGTGAGGCAGAGACAATGGAGGTGCACGAACCTAAGGGAGTCAAATGACGGATCAATCGTTGAGTGCGGACACATCCAAATGGGTCTGTACCCACCGGAAAAATGCCCCGGAGATGATGTAAACAACCATATTCCGGTAGCGGGCTATGATGACTCAGATCACGTAAACAAGACTTTTAAAACAACGAACTGTTCGGGAACCAAGGCAAATTATGTCCTTATGAATGACCCATACAGGTATCCATATGAAGAATGGCAGCAATGGGATGCGCGGTTGGTTGCTCTGAGTGAAGCTGGCAAGATCAAGGAAATCATTGTTTTGGATGGCGGTAGCATGTATGGCTCAACTCAAGTCACCGTTTCAGGCTCGGGGGGAGGGGTTGACCTAATCACCGCCTATGACGATGAAGGCGTAAATACGCACGTAATCTTTGATGATCCCTCTTTGAGGAATCTAGAAACCGACAATATCTCCAGGCCCCTTGGCGCCGGGCACGGTTTTGTCGAGCGGCCGTGGTCATGGGATGGAACTTACGACCCTACTTTTGGCGTGAGAGAGACGGTATCCACCGTTTCCACCGGGTCCGATGAATTTGCAACTGCCAATTTCGGAGCACCAATCCTGAAAGATAACCTTGGAGACCGGGTGGTTGAAGTTCTTATTCATGATGTTGGAAATTTTGACAGCACCTCTCTTGCCGTCGAAGTTGATTTTAATGGCTCTCACCGTCCCGACTTGAATGGGGACGGACAACCCGATTTTGTGGAAGCCACTTTGAGTACGGCTCTTACCCAAAGACTGGTCTCTTTCGAATTGGACCAGAATGGAACCTTTTTGGACACAGGTGGACTTGCTGGAAGCAAATTTAGGAGTCTTTATTTGGAAGAACCAAACGTTAACCTACTGCTTGAAGGTGATGGAACGAACATTTCCACCGAAAGCCTCTCTTCCATCATTCGCCTAAATGGTTTGGTTGACCATGATTCGGTTGCTGAGCGCGGATACTTTGATCTGTATGTAGATGATCGACTGCCAGAGACTTTCTACTATGGCTTCGCCGGAGATGACCTTAGCGGAAACCCTGCGATGGGAGGTAAAATTACAATCACTGAGGGATTGCCGGGAATGAATTGGGCAACCGATATTAACAGCAGTCTGGCATCCGGTACAATTACTGATCAGAACGGATTTTATTCCCTGACCGGGCTTGAACCCGGACTCTACAACGTCGCGGTTCTGATGGAGGATAAAAATTTTCAGGAAAGCACTTTTCGCACGGAATCCAATCACACCCATGTTACGGAAGTTATCTACATTCCGGGAATGCCCGAATTGGTTATGGAGTCTGATCAGCGCGGACAAGGGGTGAGTCGCATGATATGGAGTCGGGAAGCTCGTGCCATGGCCCGACCAAAAGACACTTCCAATGAAGACACCGAGGAACTTAAGGAGATTCATGGAGTTGGTTTTGGGTTTAGGCAGAACACCAACCCAGAGCTGATCGTTACCCCAGATCTGCAGAACACAAGCTCCCTGCTTCCCAAATTTGTGGCAAACGTGCTGGAGGATGGCACACTTTCCATTCGGATTCTGGATGATGAGAATTCCACAAAATTCAATTCAAATGATCGGTTTACCATAAGCTATTCCTCTAGCATCTCTGGAATCGACTTTAGGGAAGATTATCCTTTCTCGCAAAGTGATGAGGACATGTGGTCAGGCTCCGGCGCATCATTGGGTTATGGTGAAAGTCGCTTGATGATACTCCCGAATGATGGAAACGGAACAAACTATGTGGAGGTTCCGCTTTCGACGAGCTCCACTGGGGAGCAGCCCTTCCCGTTTGAAGCCATTGCCTATGACCAGAACGGGGATCTTCTTCCTGAAAATATTATGAACAACATCGAGTGGGAAATTATTTTCGAAGGAAATAAAAGCGAGGTTGCAAGCCTTGATTTCTCTAATGGAAGTGTGACGAACCTAACCCTACGCTCAACCTTGCAACGAGGAAGAGTTAATGGAGTGAAGATTCTTTCGCCAGGTTCACAATACAGTGCTGGTTCGAAAGTGCGGCTTACCGGAAATGGAGTGGATTTTAATGCGACGCTATTGGTTGACGACAATGCAACTGGTGTTAACGGGATTATTGGCCTCGACATTACCAACGCTGGAACCGGGTACGGGTCTGATGCGGAAATGGTGATTGATGATCCTCATGGTCAGAATGCCCACTTGAAGCCAATCCTGGGAGGGGGATTCTTAACATTAAAAGCCCATCTGCCATCCCACAATCTTACTGCAACTGTCCGAGTGCTGGCATCCGTCCGCAACAAACTTGATTCTCAGGAACAGTGGCTCAATCTTTACCTAGACAGTTTTGAAACCAAGGGTGGTGCCTGGTGGGCAGATGATAATGACAGTGATGGTCTTACAAATTTTACGGAGTATCAATCGGGAACGAATCCACTAAAGGCTGATACTGATGGCGATGGCCTAACTGATGCAGAAGAAATTCAGGGTACCACCAACCCCAAAAGTGTCGATACCGATAATGATGGGCTTTACGACAATACCGATTCCTCCCCATTGCTCAAAAATACGGCATCTCTGTCTGGGACCATACTAAAAGAGGGAGAGTTTGAGGGAGATCTTTATCTTAAATTTGAATTCGGAGATTATAACGGAGGCGATGTAATTTTCGAACAGAATGCATCCTACAAATTGGTGCACAATCACAAGTTTCCCCACCCATATGTCTATTCGAATCTGGAAGCGGGAAAATATTGGCGGGTAAGCGCATTTGTGGACAGCGATGGCGATCAGATCCACGACCCCACTGAAGTCTTCGGAGATTGGGAGGGGCTCTTAAGTGCAAACATAGCCAGCGCAAACATCTTGCTCAAAAATTATGCTCCCACTTTTGAAGTCAGTGACTTTCAGCAGATTCAGGAAGCTGAGCGTGGAGAGACCTTTCCACTTGCCATCACCGCCTATGATTATCCCAACCAAAGCTGGGATCAGATATCGATCACCCCAGATGCTTATGAAAATGACTCATGGACTACGGACAACACGCCCGCCTTGCTTACCGTTGAAGTGAGTGGCACAGCACTTGAAGTCCTGGAGGTAAACGGATCTTTGGCAAAAGTTGTGGAAAATGCCGAATATGGTTCCTATCAACTGATTTTTACCGCAATCGACGCTTCTGGCAGTTTTTCAGATCCCCTAGTTCGTGAGCTGGTAATTCTAGACAAGACCGATCCCACAATCGAAATATTGGCCACTCCCTATCCATGGCCCTTAAATGCCGAATGGAATGCTACTGCACTAGCCTATCAGGCTTTCACTGCGGTAGATGAACCGCTTGGAACTGATCTTACCGATCAGGTTTCTGTTTCGGGAAGCGTGGATACCTCAACACTTGGAACCTACGAGCTCAGTCTTTCCGTGCAAGATGAATCTGGGAGAACCACACAGGTCAGTCTCTATGTGCAGGTAAAGGATCAGACGCCTCCCACCATAACTTTCTCGGATGAAGGTCCGATCAACTACCTGCTCGGCATGTCTTTTATAATGCCCGAAAATTACTTTTTCGCTATTGATGAGGTAGATGGCAACCTTACTTCTCTGGTTGAAGTGTCAGGAATTGATGAATTGGATTCGCAATCCACTTCACCCCAGACCATCACGGTAACCGTTACAGATTCGGCGGGAAATCTTGCATCTGAGCAAGTGGAAATTCATTACGAAGAGCCGACCTACACACTTTCAGCAATGGCAATTGACGGATACCTGAAAGGTTCGTCAGTAAGTTTTGTTCCTACAAGCCCGAACGTAGACACTTCTTTGCTCATGGCAACGACTGATGACAACGGTGCCTTTTCCATTCAATTCCTGGGTGATGTTTTTCAGGAAATAGATTCCAACAACAATGGGGCTCTGGATCCTGAAGAAGGAAAGATAGTCGTTACTGGAGGAATTGACTCGAGTACGAATCGCGAGTTTACCGGTCAATTGACTGCAGATGCAGACTCATCGGTGGTAACACCGTTGACTTCTTTGGTCAGTGAAATGGTTGAAAGTGGGCAAAATAAGGAAACGGCCATGCAAAACTTGTCCCAAGCCTTTGGTTATTCCAGCGATATTGACATAACCAAATACAACCCATTTGTTGCCGCAGGGTTTGGAGACGAATCTTCAAAAAAGATCTTACAGTCAGGAGCCTTGGTTGCAAACATGATGAAACAGGCGGAGGCGTATGCCAAAATAAGTGGAATCGAGTCATTGCCGGGAGAGGCATCTGCTGCGATCTCAAGGGACTTGAGTGAGTTGGCTGCCAATGGCAACAATGTCGGCGCTTTACTGGTTCAGCAAAATGAAGTGGAAAATATGGTGAAGAGAGCCTTTGAGGAAATCAGTTCAGGCTTTGATGCCAATGAGGAAGAGCTTTCATTGTTTGCCGGTGTGGCAACGGCTTCCAATATTGTGGTGGGAGACGGTTCCCTAAACAATTATTCACCGGCGGAAATGGTTGGCAAGCTTGTTGGCAGACAGATAGCCGTAGAAGAGGAAGTGATTGTAGCTTTGGAAGAAGTTGACCAAGGAACGGCAAGCTTGACTGGCTTATCCTTAAGCACTGATGTTACCGGTCTTATTGAAGTTGCAAACAACTTACCGCTTTCCGGGCAATTTGCACCTGTTGGTTCCGAATTTTCAGCATTTGTAGATGAAAGTCAGATTGTTGAAGGCTTGGTAATCACCAATTTGGATATAATTGATCCGGACGGAGAAAACGTTTCCACCGAGATAAGATTTGGAAATCTCGACCTGAATCAAAACGGAATCAACGCCTTTACAATTGATGAAAGCTTCAGACTCCTGGTTGGCGATGCCTTTGATGCAAGACAATCCCTTGCGGATGGACCAATTCAGTTGACGATTGGACTGGCGGACACTTCAGGCATGGGATCGGAATTCCTTGGTATTGTTGGATTTGTGACCAAGACCGACGTAACGAGCTTGCAAGCGGCTGCTCAAGACGAACCGAATTGGTATCTGTCAAATTGGATGGGTTCTTTTTTTGCTGGAAACAACGGCTGGCTTTATCACCAAAATATGGGCTGGCTCTATCTCTCTTCTGAGGAGACTCAGGGTTTTTGGGTATGGGATGATAAGAATGGTTGGTGGTGGACCAATGAAACTGTTTTTCCCTATGCATACAAATACGATAACAGCACGACTCAGAGAGGTTGGTTGTATTTTGATTTGGACGAACAGCCCATTCGTACTTATGAATTCTTTAACAAGTCCTGGAAATGAAAAAGACACTGCCCAATGAACTGAAACTCTACCTAATAGCCTTAGTATTTGGTTTGTCTTCATTCCACTTGGGCTTTGGTCAAAATATCCTACAGATTAATTTTACTGGAACACAAATGGAATCCGTTCAGGTAGGTGCCATCTTTGCCGTGTCAGCGGAAGTTGAGGAGGTCAATGGTTCTTCTGTCCCTGCTGGTGAGACCGTTATTGCAACCCTTGAATTCAGAGACCCAAGCGGAATTGTGGTGGCCAGCCATACGCAGACATGGAATGGATTTCCTGAAGCTGGCACTACGGGGCTTTTGAGCAATGATCCAAATCGGAATCAAGTCCTCTTTCAAGTACCCTGGAGCGAAGACAATAAATTTGACCCTGGTACCGATAACCTCCCCGGAACCGCAGACGACAATAAGTGGAGCGTTGTCGCAACTGTAAGCGGTGCTTCGCTCGAAAGCGATTTGACCGACAATCAGGTCAGCCATCCATTTTCCCTGAGAATACCCAACCTTGCCGTCTCCAATAATCTCAGCGTTTCCGCTATGGACCCGTCAACCGGACTACTGTCGTCCAATTTTTATCCAAATACCAACGTTACCGTCTCGGGCAGCATACAAAATGATTCGCTGGTGCGCACTCAGGAAGGGGTTGTTTTTCCTGTGACTGCAAGACTTAGTGATGCTGATGGGAATGTGGTTGATGAGGAGACCATCGTGCTTCCAGATCCCGGCCAGAGCCCGGTTTCGATAGCCGAAAATCAGATTGTTCCTTTTACGATCAACAATCTGCGTTTGCCGAGCGATGCGGAATTTGATTCAAATTTTACGGTTGAGGTTATTGTTGACGAACAACCAAACCCTCAAGTTCCGAGTGCAGGCGTTATACCTGAGGGGATTGAAGATCATGTAACAAATACAACGGATAATCGTGCAAGTATTAATTTTACGACCACAACAGGAAACGCAGTTCTTTCCGTTGATGGAGGTAGTTTCAGTGGCGATATTGGTGAATTTGCTGGATTGGACCCCATTCGCATAGCGTTTGCAATACGAAATGAGGGTCCGGTTTCAATTCAGACAAATGACAATTTCACTGTAATTGTGGCCTTATCTGAAGACGATAGCTTTTCCAGTGACGATTTCATCTTGAGGGAGTTTGATATGGGAGGATCGGGATTGGGTGCAAATCTTCTTCCGAATGAAACGGTGGGATTGGATTGGGTTCAGCAATTACCGGATAACTTTGAGGGAGATTACTATCTGGTAATCCATATTTTGGAAACAGATCAAAATTTTTCACTTCAAAATACTCCAACCATCACTCTGACTTCGCTCAATGATGGAACCACTTCATTATTTGACACGAATGCCTCAGGTTCGGCTACCGAACGTCCTAGTTCAAGCAATGACGGTAAGGTAATAGCCTACGAACGAACCATCAGTGGTATCAGACACGTTTTTCTGCAGGATATGAGAAGTGACCCGGTAGACGTCATTCAGATTACTGATGGAGCCAATGCGAGCAGCTTTAGACCTAAGGTAAGCGGAGATGGATCTGCCGTAGTATTTCATTCCCTAGCCAACAACTTGACGATAGGTGATACAAATGGACACGAAGACATCTTTTACTATTCTCTAAACTCGGGGTTACTGGATCGGGCAATTGATTTCAAGACGGGTGGACAAACCAACGGGGGGAGTTTCTACCCAGATATCAATGATGATGGCACCATTGTGGTTTTTGAGACTGAATCTTCGACCTTTGATGAAAATCAAACTAGGGTACGCCATATTGCTCTATGGGAATATGAAAAATTGGAAATATCCATTCTTACGAGTAACGCGAACGGAGACAGTCGTGAGCCATCGATAAGTAATACGGGTGATAAGATTGTATTTGCATCAGATGCAACCAATCTGGATTCTTCCGACTCGAATGAAGTGACTGACATTTTTCTCTACGAAAAAAACGCCAACCCTGAAATTTCCAGAATAAATCTTAACCATAATGGAAATCAGACGGAGAACGGCCCATCCGATCAACCCCGTATAAGTGGTGATGGAAATATAGTCACCTTTCGCTCAGAGGCATTAAACATGATTACCGCAAAAGGAATTTCGATAGTTGAGGTAATCAGTGGGGGGGCGGGGTATTTGGGAAATCCAACGATTACAGTTACTGATGCGGGGGGCAATGGATCCGGTGCCCAATTGAATTTTGCTGCAAATGGAAGAGACGTTTACGGACAAATAGCTGAAAATGGAATTGAAATTTTTGACCATGGTACAGGTTATGTTGAGCCTATTGTTACCGTCATTCCCGACCCTGCTTTTCCTGCACCAACACAAACAGCTACAATTAATGCTCATATAAGTCATCCTCGTGGAGAGGTTTACGCCGTTGATCTCAGGTTGGCTGCAGGTGACTCAAATTGGATCAGAAGAATAAGCGAAAATTCATCTGGTGTGGGTGGTGATTCCCCGAGCCGAGATGCCACCCCCAGTGAAGATGGGGAAAGAATCGTTTTCTCCACACAATCTTCCAATCTTCAGGAACAAAGCGTGACGAGAGCGGATGGAAAAACCTTTTTCAATCACCCGATTCGTCAAGCTTCTGCAAACGCCATCATTTTGGGAGGCATAGGAGAAATCGAAGTCGGTTCCCCTGGATCAGGATATCAGAATGGATTTCTAACCATTGATGATTTGAGCGGTACGGGAAGCGGTGCAGTAGCCAGTTATCAGGTGGACACCTTTGGGCGGATCAGCTCAATAAATATGGTCAATACGGGAACAGATTATAATTTGGATACAACCACGGTTAGCGTACAAAACCCCAGAGGTGGTACGGGCTTTCTTGCGGGTGCCATTCGATTCGTTAAGGAATTTGGCGGTGTTGCAACTCGAGGTGGAGGAGGAAGAGTGTATCGAGTTGAAATGGTCGATCACGGAAAAGGCTACAAGGAAGCCGCTTCTTCCACACAAGGACTGGAAGGACTTATTACCATAGATGGGGATGGGATCGATGTTGATCAAAACGGAGCTCCTGACGCAAAGATCAACCCTGCTCTAATTCACATTGATTCGTACGGAGGAATTTACCTTGAGCAAAGCTTTGATGTGGAAATACTTTCATCTGCAAGTCTGTTGACCTCTGTTATCTCTTTCCAAGATGCAAATCAATCAATTACCATCGACTTTGCACCCAGTGACAGCCCTCCTCTCACTGTGGGAATTTTGGGAAAATCACTAAACCAAATTCGTAACGACATAATCGAAATCATTGAAGCTCAGTGGTCAAATCCTGCTGATATCAAGCAGGGACCTCAGATGGAATATATTGCCGGAGCCAATCAATTTACGTTCAACGCATTATCGGGCAGAGTAACCCTGAACGACTTTTCTTCCATCAAAGCAACCCCTCAGAGCAATATGCTTTTTAGCGGATCTGGTTTTACAAGAGCAACACCCATCATTGCGCCGGCTCCAACCATACATGGATTTTCTGAAATTTTGGCTACGCCTTCCAGCGGCAACACAAACACAAATGGTAGAAACATATATTTGGATCAACCGGATAATCAGACCGATGACATTTACCTGTATGACTGGAATCAGTCAAATAATAAGCGTGTAAGCAGAAGTTCATTTGGCTTTCCAGTAAATTATCTTGGCTCTTCCAATACCAGCATGCCGAGTAACCGCTTTCCAACCGTCAGTGGTAATGGGCGTTTTGTTTTCTTCAGTTCCGACTCCTCGGGAGGCGGAGGGCTCGTTTTTAATGGTAGCAACCAAAACCCGGCAGATACCGATGCAACACGTGACATATTCATGCATGACAGTAAATCACTGGTAATCACAAATTCGGAACAGGAGATATCCACCGAGATTTCATTGGTCGGAGTGCCACCCTTGAAATTCAAATTTGGGGACACTGCGATAATAAACCTTCGGGTTAAAACCGATGATGATGCCAATGCAGATAGGGTTTATCTTTTTAACGGGCCGCAGATGATCAACCCAAACAATAGTGCTTCCGAATTTATTCAGTTTAATGTGAATAACCCTATGCATCAGGCAGGCTTTTTCCCCTTTGAGTTTAATGCAACAACAGCAGGTAAAAATGAATTTAGGGCGATGGTGATCGATTCGCACGGATCACAAAGATTTCAAGATGAAGCTTTTGAAGTTGAAATTATAAGGATAGCGTCGCTTTCGCCTGTTATCGAATTGCTAAATTGGGATGCCAATTCTAATGCATTCTCCATCACTTCCACCTCAAAAATTCTTCTTTCAGCCACTGCAAGTGATGATGATGGTGCTATCGAAGGGGTACAATTTTACGTCAATGGTCTACCTTATGGAAACCCAATTTCCTATGACTCAAATTTTAGCCAAGTCAATTATCCATATTCGATCGAATGGAGCCCTGAAGTCGATTTCAACGCAAGTTCCAACGATTACTTTCTCATCTATGCCAAAGCAAGCGATACAAGCGGAAATGAAATAATGAGCCAACCGGTTTTGTATCAAGTCACAGCTGGCGGTCAAAACATACCCATTTTATCCATGGAGTCTCTCAACGAGTCTTATGTTGGGGGTAAGACCATCTTCCTTTCTGTCGATCAGATTTCGGATTTGAATGAACATAATGATTCTGGAATTATCACGGAAGTGTCCTTCGTCGTGAACGGAGTTATCATGGACACTCAGACGAATGCTCCATATTTCTTTCCATACACCCCGAATCAAGACGGACTTTACGAGGTTTATGCACTGGCCAAAGATAATGAGGGAAATTATGGAATTTCAAACAGACAAACTTTTGAGGTTAACGATTCGGTTGGAACCATAGACACGCCGGTCTTGGGATCAACTTTTCCAAGCGTTACCGGGCAAGCGTTAAGTTTTACGGAGGAAAGAAGGTTTGGCAGAAGAAGTCTGGGTCTGCCGGATGAGAAGGATTACACCAGAATAAGCGGATTCAACACTGAGTTTTTGAATCAACTGAGCAAGGATCAAACCATTCGCTTTTCGGTTGGTGAAGAAATAACGGAGCAGACATATGTCGTTTCAGAAATAACAAACGACAATGAATTGGTTTTGGATGGAAATGTTTCCACCAATGATAAGACATTGCTTGGAAAAGGTGCAGAAATTCAGATCGTACAATCCTTTCGTGTTGGCTCATTAATACCAATGTTTTTGAAAGATGAGGTAGATGATGTTGAGTTTCAATCGGTCGATTTCTATGCGGATGGTGATTTACAAGGTAGAGATCAATCATGGCCTTTCTCCAGTGCTTTCGTTCCTCAAACAGAAGGGAACTACACTTTAGGAGTGGTTGCCAATACTGCCTTTGGATCTAGGTCTCTCTATACCGAACGGATATATGTTGAGCCTAAAATAGGAACAGTGCCAGATGGAACCACTTCGCTGACACCAACACTTAGTAGAGCGGGAAGCACTACGATAGGGTCCGAATTGATTGTTTCAGCCAATTATGAGGACCTGGATGAAAATGGGATGAATCGAGTGGAATTTTATCTTAATGGAAAACTGATGCATGTGGATCGAGAAAAGCCTTATTGTTTCAAATTCAGGCCACAGACGGATGCATCAATCCTTTTTACTGACCGGTTCTGGGAAGTCACGGCACTAGGCTTTGATGACGATGGCAATTGTATTGCATTGGTTGAATCAGGCTCCGTTGCGGGCGGATTTATTTTACCCACCGCCGAGATAAAGTCTCCCTTGGACATGGAAGAATTTTCTGACGGACAATCAATGCAAGTCAGAATAGACGTAAAGGGCAGCAATTTGGATAGGCTTTTGGGGCCGTCTTCAAATACGGTAAACCCAAATACCACATTATCGCCGCGAATGATGAATGTTCACGCAAACGGAGAGATTGCTTTTACTGCGATTGAAACCTCTTGGGGCTCAGGATCCTTTACCGGAGAATGGGTTTGTGACAAAAATATGGCGGGTGACTCGAATATTGTTGAGCTTGTTGGCTCAATTGTAATGTCAGATGATAATGTGGGCGGTTTGAATTTCTCACCAGTAGTCATGAGTGACGTGGTCAAAATCAAAGTGGTTGAGCCTAATTTGGGCGGGAGTCCCAAAGCGGCCATTAACCAAACGTTCATTGACATGCTTGGGTATAGTCCGGCGGAGCAGGAGGTTAACCTGAGTTTTTCCGAGGAAATGGCCGACGGGCAATACTTGTTTGATAATCAAGATTTTCTTGATTGGGTTGTGGAACTTACCTCAAGAGACAATTTTCAAAACATGGTCGATGCCATATCTGGCTATCATACGATGACAGGCCAATGGCCTGATTACCTTAAGACACAGGATATCATAAACAACTATTCAGCGATTCCAAATAATGGTTCGGATGGCACGNTGGACAGNGATGGAGACGGCTTTTCGGCTAGACAGGAAAGAGTGTTCAGGACCAGCGATTCNGACCCAGCAGATTTTCCAACCAGTGCCTTTAACATAGGAGCTTTTGTGGATGAGACTCTTTCTTCTCGTGAATTTACAAATATTCATGGTCCCTTGGCTGTCATGACACCCCCGGCAAATGGACCTGATCGGTTTACAAACTACGAAGAAAACCGCAGAGATTTTGTACGTACGGTTTTTAACAATAAGTATGGAAGAAAACCAACTGTCCAACAGGAGATACAAGGATCTTATAGAATCTCAGTATTTGACCCAAATTCACAAGAAGCAAGAATGGATCAGCAAAGGCAAATGCTTCAACAAATGGCAATGTTGTCTAGTTTTGGTGGGGGCGGATTTGGCGGCGGAGGAAGGGGAGGCAACAACAACAACAATTTGTTTGGATCACTTTTGGGAAATATAAATAACAATCAAAATAATCAAAATCAGCAAACGCAGCCTACCTATCAAAGTGGACAGCCTGCAGTTTTGTTTGTTGCAAACATGATAGCTGAAGAAAAAATAGATAATATGGATTTGATATGGTCTGCTGAACCAAAGCGTGGACACTATGAGATTGCAGCCCTTATTACAACTCTTTGGCAGGATAATCTAGGGTTGTTGTCTGATGACTTGGTTAATCAATTTTATGGGATGCCTACTAATGAAATCATCTCTACCTTGATGAAAGACTCTAGGTATTTCAGTAGATTCGGAGGATATTCCATAAGTCGTCTTGCCCAAGAAATTCCAGAAATGCCTGGATGGAAGTGGTTGGAGTGGTTGGGTCATTTCAATGACGCCAAGTTTCCTTGGGTATATCATAGTGGTCTGGGCTGGCTTTACGTGCACGGTCTTACAGATGATCAAACATGGTTTCATCTTCCATCCGCTGGCTGGCTGGGAACAACCAAAGAGATTTGGGAGGATATGGATAATAGGTCTTCTTACCTTTGGCTGTATGAGCAATCAACTTCGAGGTGGGTGGCTTATGTTCTTGAAGAACCTGCCGAGGGTGGGGCAGATCTTATCTTGTATGAGGAATCAACTTCGAAGTGGGTGGCTTATGATTCAACAAAACATGCAGGAAAATTATTCTGGGATCCATCAGAAGCGAAGTATTTTGTATACTAGAATAGTGTTTTCCCGTTAAGTTGAAGATTGCCCAGTTTGTTCATTCCACCAGCCTTTCTACAGGCGGAGTGGCAAAAGCAGTTATTGATTTGGAAAATGTGTTAACTGCAGAAGGTTATGATAACCAGATCTTCGAGAAGAAAGACAGTCACGATAAGGCTGAAATAAATTTTGTAATCGCTCATGGTTTGTGGCAATGGCCAGGAGTTGTAGCCCAGAATCTTTGGAGAAAAAGAAAAATACCATACATTATTTTCCCGCATGGGATGTTGGATCCCTGGTTTAAGCAAAACTATCCTCTTAAGCACCTGAAAAAGCAAATTTACTGGTGGTTAAAGCAGGGAAAAATCTTAAAAAATGCCCATGCGGTTTGCTTCACAACGGAAGAGGAAAGGCGACTCGCAAGCAAAACTTTCAGTCCATACGAATGCAGAGAAATAGTAACCGGCTTGGGGATTTGCTCTCCACCTGAAAATGAAAAAAATCAAATTGAGCATTTTCAAAAATCATTTCCTGAAACCAGAAATAAAAAAAGACTTCTTTACATGGGGAGGATTCATCCCAAAAAGGGCCTTGGGTTGTTAATTGAGGCTTTTGGTAGGCAGGCAAAAGAAGAGCATCTATTAATTATTGCCGCACCGATTGATGTAAATTGCACGCACTACCAATGGCTTCGCAAAAAAACCGAGAAATTTCCTCGAGTAAAAATACTTTGGGCAGGTATGCTTGAAGATAGTTTGAAATGGGGAGCAATCAGGTCTTCTGAAGCGCTGATCCTTCCTTCGCATCAGGAAAACTACGGAATGGTTGTAGCAGAAGCTTGTTCTCTTGGTACACCTGTACTTATAACTAAAAAAGTAAATTTATACAGGGAGATTCTCGAGTGTGATGCCGGATTTGTTGCACACGATACTCAAGAGGGGATCGATGACTTGGTTGGTCAATGGATATCAGGAAAAATTCAAACGAAGAAACGCAATGCGAGAAAATGCTTTGAAGAAAAACTTACAATTCATCAGACAATGCAAAAAATTGTTAAGCTAGCCATTGATGCGAAATAAAATAAATACGCCGTGAAGATAAATATTCTGCAGGGNGCTTTTTTACCCGTCCCTCCAATCCGTGGTGGGGCGATCGAGGCAGCGTGGCATAAATTAGGACAGGAGTTTGTTAGGCAAGGTCATGAAGTTTGCCATATTTCCCGCTTGGAAACTGGTTTAAAAAGAACCGAGATTTGTAAAGGAGTAGAGCACCTTAGAGTTAAAGGAGCAAATGGGACTAAAAATCCCTATTTCCTAAAACTACTCGAGCTACCATATGTACTGAGAGCAAGAAAGGTTGCTCCTCCTGCAGACATAGTGGTTACACATGCCTTTTGGGCTCCCATTTTGTTTCCAGCAAAAAGCTTGGGGAAACAGTATGTTCATGTGGGCAGATACCCCAAAGGTCAGTTGAGGTTTTACGGTAAGGCGAGCCGACTACAGGTACCTTCCCATTCGATTGCAAGGGCTTGTAAGGCTCAGGCCCCCCAAAAAACTTCTAAGATTAAAGTTTTNCCCTATCCATTAACATGGGATCTAGACGAGAAACCGAACCTTGAGGACAAGAGGAAAGTTCTATTGTACGCGGGTCGACTCCATCCGGAGAAAGGGGTTTGTGAACTCTTAAAGGCATGGGCTAAGCTTTCTTCAACATGTGCAAAAGATTGGATTCTACGCGTGATTGGTCCATGGAAAGAAGAGGATGGTGGCGGCGGCAGAGCTTACCTTGAAAAATTGCATGAAATTAAATCAAAATGTGGTCGCCCCGTGGAGTTGGTGGAGCCAATCTTCAATCGCAGCGAATTAAAGGAGGAGATGAAAAAAGCCAGCTTTTTCCTTTATCCTTCTCTGGCTCAAAGAGGAGAAACTTTTGGCTTATCAGCCCTGGAGGCAATGAGCTGTGCATGTGTCCCTGTCGTATCTGCATTGGACTGCTTTACAGATTTTATAAGCTCTGGGATTGAAGGATTTTACTTGGATGGAGCGGTAAATGAGGACATTGAAAATTCAATTGAATCCAAACTTAATGAGATTTTGAGATTACCCGATTCAACGATCAAAAAAATGGCGATGTCATCATGGGATAGGGCAAGTAAATACGGTTTAAAAAAAGTAGCGGAAAAGTACTTGGAAGATTTTGATTCCTTGCTGTGAACAGCATTACATTATAAGAGATTATTTCTTGGAGAATTACCTTCTTTGTTATAACTTTCATACATGAAAAGGCTTTTATCCAAATGTTTTTTGCTCTTGCAGACCGTGTTCATTTTGTTATCGAGCAATAGTCCCTCCTCGGCAATTGCAAAAGATAACAACTCTTTTCCTGAGGATAGAATCGTCTTTCCTGAATTCTTTATTGATGTTTCTGGAGAAAAAGTACCTTCAGCGGTTTTNGGGAAAAAATATGTGGGACTTTATTTTTCTGCCAGCTGGTGTGGACCATGCAGGAAATTTACCCCAANCCTTATTGATTTTAGAAATAAATTAAGAAATGAATTTGAGGTGGTTTTGATAAGTGGCGATGGAAGCTCAAAGGCTCAGGCCAATTACATGAAAAAATACTCAATGCCATGGGTGGCGATGAAAAACAAGTCAGCAGAAGCAANACATGCCACAAAACTCACAGATGTAAAATCAATTCCCCATTTAGTTATCTTAGATAACGAGAGAAATATTTTAACTATCGATGGTAAGCATGATCTTGTCAAGATGGGGGAAAGGGCACTTGAGCACTGGAAAAGTCTTGATTAGCTCAATTATCAAATTCGAACCAAGACTCCTTGNTCCCTCATCGCCAGTTTGGTTTCTTTNATCGAATATTCACCAAAATGAAAAATGCTTGCCGCAAGCACNGCACTTGCACTGCCTTCTAAGATGCCCTCTGACATGTGCATTGGGTTCCCAACTCCGCCTGAGGCAATAACTGGAACCTGAATTGCGTCACTTATTGTTTTCGTTAGAGGAATATCGTAACCGTCTTTTGTACCATCACGATCCATGCTGGTTAGAAGAATNTCACCAGCCCCTCGTTCGACAACTTCCTTGGCCCAATCAAGTACATCCAGCTCAGTTGGGTTTCTTCCCCCATGTGTATAAACAATCCATCTGTCGGATNCAGTTACCTGTTTTGCATCAATGGCAACGACAATGCATTGATTTCCAAATTGAGAAGAAGCTTGGTTGATAAGGTTGGGGTTTAGAATTGCAGCAGTGTTTAAACTAACTTTATCTGCACCGCATAGAAGCATTTCTCGAATGTCTTTTAGTTGTCGGATTCCACCTCCCACTGTTACTGGCATAAAACATGAGGCGGCAGTTTCTTCTACAACATCACGCATGGTTTGCCTTTCATCGCTAGAAGCCGTTATATCGAGAAAAACCAATTCATCCGCTCCTTGTTCCTCATATGCCTTTGCTACTTCCACGGGGTTCCCCGCATCCCTTAGCTCCTTAAATCGAACCCCTTTGACGACCCTGCCAGCATCTACATCCAAACAGGGAATGATGCGGGCTGAAAGCATTAGGAATAGAGATTAGAATGTTCGGTATTCAGCCAAGACAACGAATCACTCATCTGCAAAAGCGATGTCCGGGTTATAGGATACAATTAATTTGTACTGTTGTCCGGGACGCATTACAAGCGGATGATCACGAACGAGAAATTGTATGTAATGAATATTACCTGAAAAACCGCGGTAATCCGGGTTGTCCGATACAGTCTCAAAAGAACTCCATTTTGCCTGAAAGTCATCAGTTTCAACATTTGCCCGCAAGCCCTCGGAACCCTGACGGAGAGTAGTTCCCATACGATAATTCGAGTGAGGAGAACCAATAATCAAAGCCAATCTCATTTTGTCGAGGGTAATTTGATTTTTCACTTTGAACACAAATTCAGATTGTATTTTGCCATCTCCAAAGGTCCATTGGACTTGACAGCTTCCCAATCCGTTAGCGAAGTTGCCGTCTGTTTGGATTAATTCCGGTTGTTCAAAACGCAAATAAAAGGACTTGCGGAGGCCTATTCCAGTAATGCAATTTTTACCATAATAAGATGGAATAACGGAAGTATTTCCAAATGTTAATTCAGGTAACATTACGGGTAGATATTGATTTACCGGCCAATCAAAAATTCCGGGGCAGTGAGGGAATGCCAAGTTATCACAATTTGGAGATGATTCCGGACCGATAAGAGGAAGCTGAAATTGTACACCGTTATCCTCATTACGGAAAAGAAACAATCCATGCTCTTTTCTATGAGATTTGTCGAAAGTAATAAAGCGACCTGCAACCTTTGATCGCTGAGGAGGAGGAACTCCAAGCGATCCACCAATCACACGTGCGAGTCGTGACCATTGGCAGAGATAGCGAGCAGCATCAAAGTTAGCCATTCTTGTTGTATGGTTTGGTACTGTATTTCTTTCCTTATCACGGATTACAAGGTCTCCCTTTTCCTGATCTAGGTATGTGACAAAGAAATACTGAAAAAGTTTACGCAAAGTATCCAAAAAAAGCGGCATTTTTTCAGTAGAAACCCAATGATCTCGCATGGATTGGAGAATCATACTTATACAGTGAAGTTGTCCATAAGCCCCGACAGATTTACCATAACTCCATCCCAACCCATCTTGCCTAGTTATATCAGGTAACATACGGAGATATTTTTCGGCAAATGTTCTTAGTTTTGGAAGCTTTCTGTCTTTCAAGTGTACATTTGCATGTAATTGAAGGGCTTGACGTATAAAGATAAAGGAAAGAGGCCCGTAGATATTGAAGATTCCGCAATTAGCATCAGGTGAATCGTTGCAATATCCGCTAGAACTGTTCGCTTCAATTCTATCAACAAAACGGTCTATAACCTTTCCTGTGTCATCTTTCTTGGTCAGACCAAAACTAAATCTCGCTACTGATTTTGCCACATTGAAAGCCTGAAAATGGTCCTTATGATCAGATCGGCTCATAAGGGAAGTATCCAATTGCACTCTGGTGGGGTCTTGCAATCTTTCCCAAACCAAATTTCTTTCTTTCGATGCGCCAAAGGAAAGTAAGCCTAAAGCAGCATATGCCAACCCGTTTTCAGATGCCTCTTCATTAAAAGCCTGTTGCGTAATGCAACGAGCAGAAAGATCAAAAAGATCGAAGCCCTCCAACTCTATTTCTCCAGAAGCTCGGAAGAACTCACCAATGGCTAAGGCTGCATGACCAGGTTCATCTACCCGAGAGTCTTCTCCAGGAGCAGATGTAACACTTCCATCTTCATTAATATGTTGGAGGTTGTTGCCAAGCAAAGAGCGGGCGAGATCCAAGCATTGTTCGGAAAAATTGTGCATAAACAGCCGTAGGGATAATCAACGCAAAACTTTTAACCTGCCCACAATGTCCATATTTGTCAATGAGTTATGATGTTTGGATAAGATCTAAAAATTCCTTATTGGAGGAAGTCTTACCCAGTCTTTCAAGAAGGGTTTCTGCAGCATCGATAACTTTCATTGGAGACATAGCACGGCGTAGAAAAGAGGTTTTTTCCAAAATATCTGCAGGGACTAAATCCTCCTCTTTCCTAGTTCCAGAAGAAGCAAGATTGATTGCAGGCCAAAGTCGCAGTTCTGCAACTTTACGATCAAGAATGATTTCACTATTTCCAGTCCCCTTGAATTCTTGAAAAATCAACTCGTCCATTTTTGACCCTGTTTCGATAAGAGCTGTTGCTACAATGGTCAAGGATCCAGCCTCTTCGGAGTTTCTGGCAGAAGAAAAGATTTGCCGTGGTCTTTCCAAGGCACGGACATCCAATCCTCCAGTCATGGTTCGGCCGCTTTTTCCAGAATTCGCGTTGTAGGCACGGGACAATCTCGTAATCGAATCCATCAAAAGAACTACATCCTTCTTGGATTCAACAAGTCTCTTAGCTCTTTCAATGGCAAGTTCGGCAACGCGAAGATGACTCTTAACTTCTTCATCATTGGAGGAAGCATAAATTTCTGCATCAACTGACCGTTTGAAATCAGTGACCTCTTCAGGGCGCTCATCAATTAACATGACCATAAGGTGACATTCCGGATGGTTTTCTTCTATGCCTTTGGCGATATCATGAAGGATCGTTGTTTTGCCGGCACGCGGAGGTGCTACGATTAGAGCCCTTTGACCTTTGCCAATTGGACAAAATAGATCAAGTACTCTTGTGGTCATGCGACCATCGCTTGATTCGAGGGATAGCTTTTCCTTTGGTTGAATGGTTGTCAATTGGTCAAAGCGAAAAAGTTGTTTCCGATCGTTTAACGAGAGTCCGTCAACTGAATGCACATATTGAACCTTGGGGTTTGGCTTTCTGTCTCCAAAAGTAGCGTCAGCACATATTATAGAGCCTCGCTTAAGCTTGAATCTACGAACCAACTCTTTAGGCACAAAGGGATCCAGCGGAGTGGTTTTTCCTCCGCGACTTGGGTCAAGCAGGATGCCTGATTTATTTTCTGTTAAATCGAGCATGCCCTCGACCTGTTTCTGGTCAGGAGCATTAACTTTCTTTTCGCTCATACGGTGAGTGTAATGTATGCCCAGTAAAATGATGGGCGAAATGGGTGAGGGTGTATTGTTGTTTGAAAATACAACCAAGTGAATCATTCCAAAAACTCAGACGAAAGAAGTCAACCTTGTAAAAAGGAAAATTGTAAATGATGTGGTTCTTTAAGAGTAAATAAGCTATATGTAAAACAGATGAAGCCATATTATCTTACGACTGCGATTGATTATGCAAATGGATCTCCTCATTTAGGGCATGCTTATGAAAAAGTTCTAGCCGATGTTATAAGCAGAACTAAGAGGGCAATGGGGCAAAAATCCCATTTTGTAACTGGTTTAGACGAGCACGGCCAAAAAGTCCAACAGGGTGCCGAGAAGGAAGGTATTGAGCCACAAGAACGTTGTGATCGGGTTGCTAAAGAATTTACCGACATGTTGACAGAATTAAATATTTCGAACGATGATTACATTCGGACGACCGAGACTAGGCACAAAAAGGTCGTATCTTCATTGCTTCAGGACCTATATGACCGCGGAGAGATCTACATGTCCGAATATCGCGGCTTTTACTCGACAAGGGCGGAGCAATTTCTTCAGGAAAAAGATAAAGTTGACGGAGACTGGCCGGAAATCTTCGGTGAAGTTACTGAAATCACTGAAAAAAACTATTTTTTTAAGTTAGGCAAATATCAGGATTGGCTTTTAGAATTTTTGCAGGAAAACCCAAATTTTATTCTACCAAGTCATCGTCAAAATCAAGTCATCGAATTCCTGAGCGAGCCCCTTAACGATCTTTGCATATCCAGACCCAAAGAACGTCTATCATGGGGAATTCCTCTACCCTTTGATCAAGAATATGTCACTTATGTCTGGTTTGACGCGTTGGTAAATTACGTATCCGCTGCAGACTTTGGCGAAAAAACCTTTTCAAATATTTGGCCCGCGGACCTTCATGTGATTGGAAAAGATATTTTGGCACCACCTCATGCAGTTTATTGGCCGATAATGCTGAAGGCTTGCAACATAGAGCTTCCTAAGCAAATTTTAGCTCACGGATGGTGGACCAGTTCTGGGGCAAAGATGTCCAAGAGTGCTGGAGAGACCATCAGTCCCTTAGATTTGGTAAAGTTGTATGGATCCGACATTTTCCGTTTTTTTGTGATGAGGGAAATGAGGGTGGGGCAGGACGCAGAATTTTCGCTTGATAGATTTGAGTCAAGATACAGGGCAGATCTGGGAAATGATCTTGGGAATCTTGTGAGCAGGTTGCTGCATATGTGTACTAATTACTTTGATTCGATTGTTCCTACGAGTCATGTACTGGATACTCCAGAGCAAGAACTAATTGAAAAATGGGAGCAAACCCGAAAGATAACCCTGACGTTTTTTGAAGAGTTTCAATTTAGCCAAGGGCTTGAACAAATATCGGGTTTCATACGGGCAATCAATAAATATGCAGATGAACGGGTTCCCTGGAAGCTCGCAAAATCAACGGAAGAGGGGGATTTAAAAAACTTGCAAACCTGCATTTCCACTATGGTTGAAGCCTTACGGTTGGCTAACTCTCTCCTAGTTGCGGTGATGCCAGAAATTCATGAAAAGATAAATGACAGATTGGGTTTGTCCGCGACTGAAAATTGGGATCTTGATTTAGATTGGGACTGTCGTTTGAGTGGGAGAAAACTTAAAGAAAAAATCATTTTGTTTCCGAGGAAATAATTTGGTTCACCTTTTGTTGCGGCTCAATTTCCATAGAGAGCACTCGAGTATCGTCGGCATCCAAAATTTTAACATTAAAACCTAAAATAGGGAAAACTTCTCCACTGGTTGGAATTCGCCCCAACTCTCCCGTTATGATTCCACCAACTGTGGCCATGTCGTCTTCTTGCTCAAAAAGCCTGATTTGATTTGGCAGTTCGTGCACGGGAACCAACCCAGAAACCCTCCATTTAGTTCCATCAATTTTCTCAAAAGTTTTCTCATCCGCATCAAACTCATCCTGAATTTCACCGACTACCTCTTCTAGAATATCCTCAAGCGTAATCACGCCATCAATTCCCCCAAACTCATCTCCAACCAAAGCCATGTGAACCTTTAACTTCATCATTCTTTTAAGAGCAACCGGAAGGGGCTCTTCAGTGGAAAGTCGAGCAGGAGCTTTGGTAATCCTTCGAAGGTCAAAAGCGTCACTGATTTCTGTCAGTGTGCGAAAAGCGTATTTTACATGGATAATACCCAAACACTTATCTAAATCCTTGTCGCAGAGAGGTAATCTTGTGTGTCCACAGGATTTGGCAATTTCCAAATTAGTAGAAAATGAATCGTTCACATCAAGTATCTGAACCTGATTTCGGGGAATCATCACATCATTAACCTTCAAATGGCTCATCTCAATTGTATTTCCCATAATTTCCAAAATATCAGGATCCAAATTTGTTCCTTCCCGACCAACGACCCGAATATGATCTGCCACTTCGCTTTCATCCTCTTTTTCAGTAATAGTTTTTTGGGTAGGCGTTTGAAAGACTTGCTCTAGCAATTGCATAAGCAAGGACAAGGGCTTACAAATCAACCTGATTAAAACAACTGGAAATAACCCAATCTTGATGTAGAAATCGATCGATTGTGCATGACTGATTTTCTTGGGAAGCATCCAAGATGAAATCCTTTCAACGGTAAAGGCACACAAAAAGGACATTGCGTAAACCCACATTTTATTTCCACTAAAAATAAAAGCTGATGCGGAAAGTTCTAAAAATATCAGAAAACCGAACAGGACCTGCAGAGAGGAAAGAGCAGCGGCTTCCACATGATAGTGCCTTTCATGGTTGGGTAATTTTAGGCAATCGTTAAATAATCTAGAGATCTGATTTCCGCTGGATGGAGTGGCTATTAGGCCGGATCGAACCCGGTCTACAAGTGTACGGTACACACCTAATGCAACTGACCAAAAAATAAGAACCCACCAAGCTATCAGGAGTTCAGTTAATTGAAAAATCTCAGTTGTCATAAATCTGCAATTTTTGGAAGAATTTCACGCAGCGCACTCAATGCTTTTTCATTTTCAAGTTCTGTACCAATGGATATGCGGATGTAATGTCCAAGCTCGCTTGGCATTGGGCGAGTTATAATTCCTTTCAGTTGTAGTTCCTGAAATGCCTTATGACCATTTCCAACATCGACGAGGATGAAGTTTGCATGACTAGGCACAAATTCCAAACCAAGATTTCTTAAACCTTCCTCTACCTGCTTGAGGCCGTTTTCATTTCGCCTACGACATTGCAAAACCCAATTTTCATCCTCCAATGCCCCAATTGCAGAAGCCTGGGCTACGGCGTTGACGTTAAAGGGTTGTCTCGATTTTTGAAGTAATGAAATCATTTCCTCTGACCCGTACCCATACCCAATTCTTAGCCCGGCAAGACCATGAATTTTTGAAAAGGTACGCAAACAGAGGATTTTTTTCCCAAAATTCAAAAAGGGCCTAACGTCAGGTGGTTCTTCGAGATATTCAGCGTAGGCTTCATCGAGACAAAGAATGACATGGTCTGGCATCTGATCAATGAAGGTAGTAATTTCATTTGCAGAATTTGCCGTACCCGTGGGGTTGTTGGGGCTTGGAAGAAAAATTATTTTGGTTTTCTCGCTGATGGCTTCGAGAACAAGATCGAGATTGTGTCGAAGGTTTGGCATGGAAACAGGGACAGGCAGACCCCCCATTAAAAGAGTTACAAGTTTGTAAACGGAGAATGCGTGCTCGCCAAAAATAATTTCATCTTCGGGCTTGATGAACACATGACCCAATAATTCAATTATCTCATTGGATCCGTTTCCAAGAATGAATTGTTCTGTTGAAAGGGAAAATTTGGAAGCAAGTTTTTCAATTAGAAAGGTACCGGATCCGTCTGGGTATAAATGAACTTTTTCAAGTGCTCGCTTTCCTGCTTCAAAAGCATTGGGTGACGCTCCCCACGGATTTTCATTGGAGGCAAGCTTTACGATCTCATGATGAGCAAAACCAAATTGCTCAGCAACTTTTTCGATGGGTTTGCCTGGGGTGTAGACGGGTTGGTCAAGGATGCGAGGATTCGCAAGTTGCGTTAAATTCATTGGATATAAGAAAGCTACCTCTTAGCTTACGATACTTCAAGGAAAAGCTTAAATTACAAATCGCGTATTGTGACTTCGGATGACTTTCGTATTATGCGAACAGTGAAAGTAGTATTGCTTGGAGCATCCGGACTTCTAGGATGGTCGATATATCAAGAGTTGAAAAGGCGAGGGTACAAGACCTACCCATATTTTAGACAATCCAAACCAGATGTGAGTTTTGCAGAATTCAGGGCTTTGAATTTGTCCGAAGACTCAAAAGTTACTCGCGAACTACTTGATTTGTGGCCTGATGCGATTATTAACTGTGCAGCAATTTCTTCCCCGGATACCGTAAACCTAGATCCTTTTACTGCAAAGATGATCAATGTTGATGCTGCAGAGAGGTTGGCCGAAATCTCGTCTCATTTGGGGGCAAGATTCATCCACGTTTCAAGTGATATGGTTTTTGAAGGAAGACAACAGCCTTACCGTTCGACTGATGTTCCTAATCCGCTAAGCGAATATGGTCTCCAAAAATTAGAATCAGAGAAAAAAGTCCTTTCTGCAATTGGTGAAAATTTCGTCATATTACGAATAACTCTAATCAACGGAAACAGCCCGAAAGCGAATCGGAGTCCTCATGAGAGGATACTTCAATCCATCCGCAACAAGAGCACAATCAATCTATTCGATGATGAGTTTAGGCAACCGTGTTCTGCGGATAATGTTGCTTCTGTAGTTGTTGAATTGCTCGAAAGACCAAACTTGAACGGTCTATTTCATTGGGCGGGAAGCGAGGTAATCACCAGATATGAATTGGGTCTGAGAATCCTTGAAAGGTTTGGTTTCTCGTCCAATTTTATAACAAAAAGTTCTTTGAGTGACTCTTTCAAAAAGGTGGGCAGAAGGCCAGCGAAGCTCACCTTTGAACTTTCTCCTTTGGCAGGCAAAATTAAGACGAAACCCGAAAGCGTTGCAGAGCAACTTGAAGGATTAAAAGTTCCAAATAGCCTTTACAAGTGGTACAGGGAAAGTGCGACTGATCCTTCAAAATATGTGTTAAGGCATCTAAAATGCTAATTTATCCAAACTCCAAAGATACAGGAAACAAAAACATGGCGACCGACTGGTGGCTCTTTGAGAATGCTTCTGCGCCATGTTTTCGTCACTACCAGTGGGCCTTTCCTGAAACAAGTTTTGGGTACGGGCAAGATTGGGAATGGGTAGTGCAAACAACCTCTTTGTCGATTGAAAAATTAATTCGCAGACCAACTGGTGGAGGAATTGTTAAGCATGGGAGTGATTGGACATATTGCCTGATTTTGCCACAAACGAGTTTTGCATCTAAATTTCCACCACTTGATTTATACAAGTCAGTGCATCAGTGCATAGGAATGGCTTTTGCCAAAGAGGATATTGTTACGAAATTGCAACCCTGCCCAACTCAAACAAAGAAGGTTATTCCCGGAGATTGCTTTGAGGAACCAGTGGGATGGGATCTTATGAATTATGATTCTTCGGAAAAAATTGCGGGTGCCGCGATGAAGCGTTCCAGGAAAGGTCTCCTTTTGCAAGGCACCATTTCGAGATGTGATGAATGGGTATTGGATGGCAAAAGATTCGAGAGTAATTTTATTTATTTTCTTTCCGAGATTCTTGGTGAACAGGCGGAGCACCAGGATTGGCCGGTAGAATTATTGACAGGAAGGGAAGAGGTTTGTGAGCAGTTTTCATCTCTAAACTGGAAAAAAAATAGGATAAGAAACTAGGCTTTTTTCTGTAGCGTCATTACAGACTCAATATGTCTGGTCTGCGGAAAAAGGTCAAAGGGTTGAATCTCCCTAATCGCATAACCTCCTTCAATCAGAATTTTTGCATCCCTTGCCTGAGTCGAGGGGTCGCAGGATATGTAGACTATAAAGTTGGGACTGAATTCTAGGGCCTGAGAAAGAAAATTTTGATCGCAGCCTTTCCGTGGTGGATCAACAAGTAAAGTGCAGGGCTTAAAATTTGAATTGATGGAATTGAAGATCGACGATGCATCACCAAGTATGAAATTGGCATTTCGTATCCTGTTAATTTCAGCATTTGCCTGGGCACCAAGAAACCCTTCCCGGCTTATTTCTATCCCTAAAACTTCTTTGAAATGTGACGCTGCAGAGAGTGCAAATAAGCCACTACCGCAATATGCATCGATCAGAAAGGGAGATTTTTCTGGCTGTGCTTGCCGGATCACATAGTCAACCAACTTGGTTAAAACAAATGGGTTGTTTTGAAAAAACTCACCTGCGCGAAATTGGAAAGTTAGCTTGCCAACCCGTTCTTGTACAAAATCGTTTGGATTCGTGAATATCTCACCGTTGGTGTCCCGAAAAAGTAGGGTGCCACCTTTTTTCAAAGAATGTTTTCTTTCTATAAGCTTTTGCCTGACAGTGGGAATCGCCTGGTTAATTGATTCAGTGGCTATTGGGCAATGTTCGACATCAATTAGCGACCTCCTTGTTCCCTGTTTGAGAAAACCAATTTTGAATGGATGAGATGGGTGGGGTTTTTCAAAATGGGGAGTAAGTTTTGAGCGGTATTTATATTTTTGCTCGGAAGCAACCGTGGCATTAACTAGGAAACTAATACCAGCAATACGCGCAAAGGAATCTTCCACTTGAGTACGTTTCCACTCTAGTTGTGATTTATAATTGAGATGTTGATACTGGCATCCTCCACACTCTCCAAAAAGGGAGCATTCCGGGGTCACGCGATGAGGAGAGGGCAGAAGAACCGACATGCAGTCAGCAGACGAATAGTTTTTATGGTTCCGATAAATGCGGGCACGAACTCTTTCACCTGGCAGAACATAAGGAACCTGAATAACCCACCCCCGATCTCTTCCCACCCCTACGCCCAAATTGGTAAGCGATTCAATTTCAAAATCGAGTATGTGATGGTATGGGTATGGTTCTGGTATAAACCCCTTTGGAACTGACTTCATAGACTCAGCTCTTAACGGGCTCGCCATTACCATGCAAAGCCCTTTTTTATATGACCGTGTATCCAAAAATAGAAAGTACCTCAAACCCTAAAATCAAGCATTTGGTCCGATTACGAAAATCAAGTCGCTATCGCAATGAGATTGGTATGTTTATTCTAGAAGGAAGAAGAGAAATCGAAGCAATGTTGGCTGCTGGTCGGAAGCTGGAAGAAATATATTTAACGTCAAGTTTTTTGGACCAAAATAAACTTTCTTTGATGCTACCTGACTTATCAAAGGATATTCAGGTATTTGAGTTGTCGGAGAAACCGATGAGCAAGATTTCATATCGTAGTCACGGAAGCGAAATCATAGGTGTTGCCAAAACTTGGGATTTAGGATTAACGCAGCCTGAATTTTCGGATCATGGACTGGTTCTTATATTGGATGAAATCGAAAAGCCGGGAAATCTAGGTGCCATTCTAAGAACATCTGAGGCCATGGGGGTTGATGCAGTTTTGCTTTCAGATGCCAGTGTAGACTTTTTCAACCCCAATGTTGTAAGGTCTTCCATGGGCCTCTTTGCAAGTATGCCGGTATTCTCTGGGACAAAACAAGATGTCCTAGGATTATTGAGACAATCCAACCTGTCGGTGGTTTGTACTAGTTCCAAGGCCTCAAAATCGATTTACGAATACGATTTTGATCCCCGAGTCGCTTTAGTTATGGGGGGAGAAAGCAAAGGGTTGGGTTCCTTTTGGGAAAAAAATACTGATTCCATGATTTCAATTCCGATGATTGGAAAGGCCAGCTCATTGAACCTTAATTGTGCAACAGCTTGTGCTTTAATGGAAATTAACCGCCGAAAGATGCCATCAAGTATTTCTTAGCCAAGAAATTGTTTTCTTCATTGCCGCATCCATGGAAAGGACGGGTTCATATCCAAAATCAGATTTCGCGGCTTGCGTTGAAAACCAATGGTCATGGGCCAATTGGCATGCGACAAAACGGCTCATGGGAAGATCACTTTTTATTGGAAGAATTTTCCATAATGATTCTAAAGCAGCACCAGCAACATAAGCTTTTCTAAAACTTATTCTTTTGTTAAGAGGCTTCAAATTTAACGATTTGAAAAGAGAGTTCAGCCAATCCCACAGGTTTACTGGTTCATTTTGTGAGATGAAGTAAGCATTGCCTCCGATTGGACTTCCTAAAACTAAGTTATTAAATGCTGCTATATGAGCCTCAACCACATTATCGATATGCGTAAGATCGACATGATTTTGACCATTTCCTACGATTTTAAGTTTTCCACTCCTGTGTCGAGAAATCACTTTGGGTAAGAGGTGAGGATCGCCTTCGCCCCAAATCAAATGAGGACGCAAGGCTATGGTAGAAAAAACTCCATTGCTGTTTGAATTTAATACCTCCTTTTCTGCCATGGCTTTGGTTAAGGAGTAGGAAGACATTCGACTGGAAACATAGGGCATGTCTTCCCTGCCATTAATTATTGGTTTCCCTGAAAAAACAACACTCGGCGAACTGGTGTAAATAAAATATTGGACTCCCTTTTCCTTTGATACTTTCAATAAATTTTGAGTGCCCAGAAAATTAGCCGTATAATATTCTTTAAAAGGACCATCTATTCCTGCTTTTGCAGCAACATGAAAAACGCACTCTACACCGTCGAAAACCTCTCGATCTTGAATGTTTTTTGATAAGTCTATTTGATGATGTTTAACACCACATTTATTTCTGCCATGGAGGGCTCTACTCAGGGTTTCCACTTCGTGTCCTAACTCAATTAATTTTTTGGCAAT